>NZ_QGAD01000014.1:0-129992 GCF_005233705.1 Paenibacillus sp. CFBP13512
TTATACTTATATTTTATATTCTCTTTTTTTAAATACTAAATAGCATAGATTTCGGTGGTTAACCGAATTGTAAGCGGTTAAAAGAAAAGCTACCGATTATATCCATTTTGCCATATCAAAAATATTCAGCTATAGTCTAGTAAGTATGTAAGTATAAAGAAGTAGATTACAGATAGGATGGGTTATTGAATGAGAGATAAAGTAGTCATTCCGTTGTGGGCAGCTGGCATATTTCTAGTTGTTATGAACACAACGATGTTCAACGTTTCTTTACCGCGTATTCTTGCTGATTTACATATTAGCTCTTCTCTAGGTTCATGGCTAATTTCAGGATATTCGATAGTCTTTGCGTTATCGGTTGTTATTTTCAGTCGGTTGTCTGATTGGTATCCTGTTCGTAAATTATTAATGGTTGGAATATTGTTATTGGTCGCTTCATGTGTGATCGGATTTACAGCGAATAATTTCCCTATGGCTATGTTGGCTCGTATTTTACAAGCAGCAGGTGCAGGACCTATGCAAGGATTAGGATTAGTACTTGCTACCCGTTATGTTCCAAATGATCGACGTGGCAAATCGATCTCATTGATTGCAGCTGGTGGTTCGCTTGCTTTTGGTATCGGCCCTGTACTCGGTGGGATTTTAACAGATAGCTTAGGTTGGAATTCTTTATTTTTGGTCACTGGATTGATTGTATTACTTGTTCCTGCGTATTGGAAAATGCTTCCTTCTGAAAAAGAGTTTTCTTTTAAAAAGGATCAGAAGTTCGATATTGTCGGTGCAGGATTACTGGTCATCGTTATTCCATCTCTACTATTAAGTATTGGTCGCTTATCGTGGGTCAATCTATTGATAGCTATTGTTGCTTTTATTGTATTGGTCTTTCATTTACGTCGATCTTCCAATCCATTTATTTTACCAGAGCTATTCCGCAATACCGCTTATCGTAAAATGTTGTTTATGTCGTTTTGCTGTTTTGCCATTAACTTAGGAATGGTGTTCCTTATTCCATTAGTGCTTAATCAAGTATTTGGTCAATCTGCTTCTTTTAGTGGATTAATGATATTCCCGGGTGCTATTTTGTCAGCGATTATGACCCCTATTATCGGTCGATGGATCGATCAGTATGGTAATTATCGTTTATCCTTTATCGGTTATATTATTATGGTCGTGACATTTGCTGGGTTAATCGGCTTCTTAACGTTCTCTCCTTATATCTTAATGGTTGCTTACATGCTACTGGCTTCTTCGTTCTCAGCTGTAGGTGCATCTTTGCAAAATGAAGTATCTCGTATGCTTCCACGCAAGCAATTGTCTTCAGGTGTAGGCGTATTTCAGTTAACACAATTTTTCGGTGGTGCTACAGCTACTGCTGTTTTCGGATTATTGATCGCACGTAATCCATTTGAATCGGCTTCAGGCATCTATCGTATGAATTATGTTGTTTTGTTAACGATGACGGTATTGTCTTTCATTATGTTAATCTGGTATATGCGTAGTAAACCTGCGGAACCTGCCGATCATCATATCAAAATTTAGTTTATTTATAATAAGGTCAGATCACATAACAACTGCCTATGGAGCTGGATCAACAGCTTTTGTAGGCAGTTGTTCTTTTTATAGTGTGTAATATCTTATTTTTTGGTATGCTGAATGGTGAACTCTATTACATATCTAAGGTGGGAAACGGTGAATGTCTATTTTATCGCATCTTTCCTGGATTTTTATCGCGATTAATATCTTTTTCGCTCTTTTTATTGTGTTTATGGAAAGGCGCAATATTGGAGCAACATGGGCATGGCTAATGATACTGGTGTTTTTACCGGTCGTTGGGTTTATGGTCTATTTATTTTTTGGTCAGAATTTGAGTCGGGTCAAAAAATTCAGATTGCGTAAAGAATTCAGATCTATTATCGAATCGGTTGTTGAAGATCAGCGTCAGGAATTTCACTCTAGAAGTTTCTCGTTCAATGATCCTTCGATCGGTCGTTATCATGAGCTTGTGCATATGAACTTGATCAGTAATTATGCGTTGTACACGCAAGATAATACAGTTCGCATTTTTGCTGATGGTAATGAAAAGTTTGACGCTTTATTTGAAGATATTGCGAATGCCAAACAATATATTCATATTCAGTATTATATTATTCAGCGTGATGAATTGGGTCGCAAGCTGATTGATGCCTTAACTGCCAAAGCTCGTGAAGGGGTTACTGTACGTCTAATTTATGATGCGTGGGGTAGTTCGAAAGTAAACAAAAAGTTTATCCGTGAACTTCGTGAAGCCGGTGGTCATGCCGCTGCCTTTTTCCCACCCAGTATTCCTAAAGTAAACTTCAAACTCAATTATCGTAATCACCGCAAATTGGTTATTATTGATGGGGATTGTGGTTATATTGGTGGCTTTAATGTAGGCGATGAGTACTTGGGTAAAGTAAAACGATTTGGTTACTGGCGTGACACTCATTTACGTGTAGAAGGCTCCTCGATTTTGCAAATGCAGACTCACTTTTTGCGAGATTGGCATCTGGCATTAAATACACCGATGTCTGAAGACTATTCGTTGTTTGCTGTAACCAAGCCTTTTACGGGTAATATCGGGATGCAAATTGTATCCAGTGGCCCGGATAGCAGCTTGGAGACGATTAAATATTCGTATATCAAAATGATCTATGAAGCGAAAAAAAGTATTATGATCCAGACACCTTATTTTATACCGGATGAAAGTATGGTTACTGCGCTCAAAGCAGCCATGCTCTCAGGTGTGCAAGTGCATCTAATGATTCCAAAAAAACCAGATCATCAAATGGTCTATTGGGCTTCTTACTCTTATTTACGTGAGTTGTTAGAGTTGAATGTTAGTTGTTATTTGTATGAAAAAGGATTTCTTCACGCCAAAACAATGGTCATCGACGGTACGATCGCTTCTGTCGGTACAGCCAATATGGATATTCGTAGTTATAAGCTTAACTTTGAAGTGAATGCGATTGTATATGATAGTGAAACGGCTGCCAAGTTGGAAGAACTATTTTTACAAGATATTTTGGATAGCAAAGTTCTTACACTGGCTGATTACGAAAATCGTCCATTGTATCAACGGATGCTTGAATCGTTCGCTCGTCTGCTTTCTCCGATATTATAAATAACAAAAACTCGCTTTCTTCTGAATTCTTCGAGGTGAAGATGATTCGGATCGAATAGCGAGTTTTTGTTTTATATCTTATTCCGCTTGTATTTCTAATTTCTTTATACTTTCATAGAGATTATCCATACTTTTATCTACATCATCATAATAAGCCCATGCACGTTTCCAACAATCAATAACTTGAAGCAATTTATGTTCCCCTTCTACCTTATGTATTGGTATTACATCAATCAACAATGATTTCAAATAAATCTATCATTATCATTTTAATATCGGTCAACTCTATTATCTATTTAAGAGATCACATTTATTTTGATTGACAGTTCGTACCCTCCATATTATGATTCAGAATAATATTTCTCATAAAACCTATAGGATTTATGTAATTAATTGGAGGGGATTAAGAATGTTACCATTTTCTACAGCATTTCTGCAAAAATCTGTTCTTCGTAAGTCTGTTATTGCCTGGACACTCGCCGTCTCTGTTATAGCTTCACCTGTATTGTATAGCAGTACCAGTGATGCGGCGACTGCTGTTGTAGCTCAGCATGAGGTTAGCGCTTCGGAATACTCGCAATTTTTACAATCCAAATTCAAGATTTCTGTTAATAATGGAGTAACACGTGGTCAATATATCCAAGACTTGGCAACAGCTTTGCAATTAACTCCTGAAAAATCTGAAGCTAAATTTACAGATGTACCAACCAGTAATAAATGGTACAACGCAGCAGCTACTTTGTCTGAAAATGATATCCTCTCCGGTACAACCGTTCATCCTAATCAAAAATTAGATGCGCGCACGGCTATTTATTTCGCAGTCAAAGCGGCTGGTCTGAAAGAACTCGCATATACATATCCTCCGGCTAAAGTAAAAACAGCTCTTGCCAAGCTTTCTATTCAACCTTCTACCTTATCTACACAAGCGGGTCAGGAACTGGCTGTCGCTGTCGATAGCGGATTGCTACCTAAGTCTCTTTATTCATCCGTACAGGCTGCTCATACCGCTTCTCCGTCGGCTACATTTGTCGAAACTGTACTCGGACAGGTATTAAAGTTCAAAGGACAGTATAAACACTATCTGGGTTACACCAGTGATGATGATATTTATGCCAAATTACAAGATGCTTATAACACTTCCCGCCTTATTCAAGCTCCTGAACTGCAAGAACTGGCGAACAAAGCGTTAGAAGAAAATTTGGTAACAGGTTACAATGTCAAAGATAACCGTTATGAAGCTAACTTTATTGATTCATTATCACTTAATTATGGTCATGACGATATCAAACATGCTGTGCAATTGATCGGTTTACTTCGCAGTGAAGGTATTTCTGCTAAAGTACAATTTGAACCAAAAACGTCTGCTTTCATTTATTTGAAAGAATGGGGGGAACCCAAATCGACAGAAGATTATCATGTCTCCCAAATTGCTAACGGTAACTATATTGCTAATGCTAAAGAATACGATTTAGCTTTTGAATTTGCTAATACAGCTGACAAAAACAAATTCCAAAAAGTCATTCTGGCGTATGCTAAAAAAGATAGCGAAGATCAAAAAGGATTGATCTATAGCTCATGGTGGCAACCACTGTATTATTCTCAAACGGCTCTTAAAGATTATGATGTGATTAGTAATAATAAAATCACACAAGGTGATTATTATGTACAATCCTTCTCTCTTAATGACAAATCGGCTACTGTAGCTGCTGGGTTCAAAGCACTTGATCCTTCTGTGAAAGTCGATCGTTATCAATTCTGGGTAGATGGCCCATTCTTTAATTATTTAAATGGAGATTCTAAGTAAGTACTGTTTTTTAAAAGTTGATCTTAGGCTTAGACATCCTTCTTTTTTATACTTTTGCCTAAATAAGAGTTTGTAGACATACTCTTCATGTTATAAAGTATATTTAACAACGATCGCTGTATCTCTTACAGATAAGCGGTCGTTTTTTTGATTGTTTTTAAATATGGATTAGGGTAGCTTTTGACACGTGCAGGTGCTCTGTTGAAATTGTTTGCTTGTAGTATCACGGGTGAGCTTATTTTGGTTTTCCTATTATGAATTTTTCATATATTGAAATAGTATAATTAACATGAATAGTGATCCAAATGTGTTGATACAATCTATAACAAAAAAAGTCTTTAATATAGAAAGTATCACTTCTTTACGTAAAAAGTGACTTTCTATATCTTAGACTTTTTGAGGAGCTCTCTATTCATTTTCAGATCAATAATGCAATATTTTCTTGGTATATAAAAGGAAAACAAGAAACTATTATACTTTTATAGTTTATATCTTTATTTGCGTACGTAGATGAGTTGGCGCTGTATATCGTTATTAAGATATCCTTGGATGTCTTCTACAGCATCTTCATAAAAGCACTTATAATTATCGTCCGATACATAACCAATATGTGGTGTTCCTAATACATTAGGTAATTTGCGCAGAATATGATCCTCTGCCAAAGGTTCTGTATCAAATACATCCAGTCCAGCACCGGCAATGATTCCTTGTTGCAAAGCTTCAATCATCGCCGTCTGATCGACAATGCCTGCACGCGATGTATTGATCAGGTAAGCAGATGGTTTCATCAAAGCGAACTCTTGCGCTCCAATCATGCGACGTGTGCGATCACTGAGTACCAAATGAATCGACAGAAAGTCACTTTTTGCTAATAATTGCTCTTTGGAAGTGGCTAATTGCACACCTACTGCTTCTGCTCGCTCTGGTGTTAAATGTTCACTCCATGCCAAAATATGCATACCCATCGCTTGACCGATCAGCGCCATCTGTTGACCGATTTTACCAAGCCCTAATAATCCTAATGTTTTACCTTGCAACCCAACACCTATCGTACTCTGCCATGCGCCACCATTACGGAACGCTTCATTTTCTTGAATCAAATGACGGGATAACCCATGAATAAGTGCCCATGTTAATTCGGTTGGTGCAGCGCCTTTCCCTCTGGTTCCACAGACAGTAATACCTAATTTTTCTGCTGCTTTGAGATCGATCGAAGCATTGCGCATACCTGTCGTAATTAACAATTTGAGGTTAGGCAATTTACGCAATACATCTTCTGGAAACTTGGTACGTTCACGCATAATCACTAGAATTTCATAATCCTGAATCGCTTCAATCAATTCATTTCGATCTTCAAAATATTCATGATAACTATGAATATTAACTTGAGATTCGATCACTGACCAATCTGCCATCTGCTCGGCAACATGTTGGTAATCATCAAGAATGACACAGTTCAACTTCATCGTCTACTACTCCTTTTGGTATTTGAATATTGTCTAATCATAGATTCATTGTGTGTATAAATTATGTTTACTAATATACCATACTCCTTGTTTTGTATGACTTACTTTTAATTGAATATTTTTCTTTTCTATTATGAAATTTTCATGTGTTGAAATAATAAATTCATTTATTTTGATAGATTTAATTTCTTCTGTATCATTCTCTTTTATATTTATGCTTGACCTTTTACAATCACACTCCTATAATCAGAAATCAATAGCACATCCCAAATAAATATCAGGCTTTGACCAAAGACATGGTTCATATTCTGCACTGCCCAGAGAGAAAAGCGATTGCTGAGAGCTTTTTCAGTCGACAAATGTGAAATTACCCCTTTGTAGCCGTAGTATTGAACAGATGGTACATCGTGATCATCTTATTAGATAGTACCGCCTAATCCCCGTTAATGGATTCCAATGAGGACTTTTCTCTGCATGATCATAGCGTATTTAGCTATTTCTACAGGGAGGTCAAATTAGGGTGGAACCACGAGCCAAGCGCACTCGTCCCTTTCTGGGACAGTGTGCTTTTTTGCGCTTACTATTCTAATTATTGGAGGAATCTATAATGTCTATTCACATTTCTTTACCTGATGGCTCGATCCGTTCTGTAGATTCACCTGTATCTATCGCTGAGTTCGCTTCTTCGATCAGCACAAGTCTTGGCAAACAAGCCATTGCCGGCAAGATCAATAATCAACTGGTTGACCTCAATACTATCATTGATCAAGATAGTGCGGTTGAGATGATCACACTGGATGATGCTGAAGGATTAGCCATTTATCGTCATAGCACTGCTCATCTAATGGCACAAGCGATTAAACGCCTTTATAGTGATCAACAAGTGAAGCTAGGCATTGGTCCTGTGATTGCAGACGGATTTTATTATGATATTGATATTGCTAACCCTTTGTCTGTAGAACAATTAAGAGATATTGAAAAAGAAATGAACAAGATTATCAATGAAAACTTGCCGATCGTCCGTAAAGTCGTTAGTCGTGCAGAAGCATTGGCTATTTTTACAGACATCAATGATCCTTATAAATTAGAGTTAATTCACGATCTGCCGCTAGACGCAGAAATTTCAATCTATGAGCAAGGTGAATTTTTCGACCTTTGTCGTGGTCCTCATCTTCCTTCCACTGGCAAAATAAAAGTATTCAAATTATTGCATGTTGCAGGCGCTTACTGGCGCGGTGATGCTAATCAGAAAATGTTACAACGTATCTATGGAACAGCTTTTGCCAAAAAAAATCAATTGGATGAACATCTTCATATGCTAGAAGAAGCGAAAAAAAGAGACCATCGCAAACTGGGAAAAGAATTGGATTTGTTTATGTTCTCAGAAGAAGCACCCGGTATGCCGTTCTATTTGCCTAAAGGAATGGCTTTGCGGACAGAATTGGAGAACTTTTCACGCGACATGCAATTGAAAAATGGCTATCAAGAAGTTCGTACACCGCTAATGATGAATCAGCGACTTTGGGAACAATCCGGTCACTGGGATCATTACAAAGACAATATGTATTTTGCTCCTGTGGATGCAGAAGCATTTGCTTTGAAACCGATGAACTGTCCGGGACATATGTTGATCTATAAAAATGATCTGCATTCTTATCGTGAACTTCCTATTCGGATGATGGAGTTCGGTCAGGTACATCGTCATGAATTCTCCGGTGCGCTTAACGGTATGATGCGTGTGCGTACTTTCTGTCAGGATGATGCTCATATCTATGCGATGCCACATCAGATTGAAGATGAGATCAATCAGGCGATGACACTTCTCGATGATATGTATAAAGTATTTGGATTTGATTACAAAATCGAATTATCGACTCGTCCAGCAGATTATATGGGTGCAGATGAGTTATGGGATCAGGCTGAACAAGCGCTAAGTAATGTGCTGGATCATCGAGGAATTGAGTATACACTTAATGAAGGTGATGGTGCCTTTTATGGTCCCAAAATCGACTTTCATATTCTAGATGCGCTCAAACGTAGCTGGCAATGCGGTACTATCCAACTTGATTTTCAAATGCCTGAAAAATTCGATCTGACTTATATCGGTGAAGACAATCTCAAGCATCGTCCTGTTGTGATTCATCGCGCGATCTATGGTTCGATCGATCGCTTTCTAGGTATACTAACAGAACATTATTCAGGTGCTTTCCCTGTCTGGTTAGCTCCAGTGCAGATTAAAATCCTACCTGTTTCTGAACATTATATTGATTATGGATTGCAAGTGAAACAACAATTGATCCAAGCAGGTATTCGTGTTCAGATCGATATTCGTAATGAAAAATTAGGTTACAAAATGCGTGAAGCTCAAATGGAAAAAGCGCCTTATATCTTGGTTGTTGGTGAAAATGAGAAAAATGCTAATTCTGCTTCTGTTCGTCAACATGGCGGCGCTGATCTAGGTGTTCTTTCTATAGAAGAAATTATTTCAACAATTGCTCAGCAAAATAACGCTAAGTCGTAATCAAGTGAACGTTATTTGAGCAACATTTTTCCAAAAGAAAAAGAATCCTTTAGCAAATTGCCTAAAGGATTCTTTTTTGTACATATACTATATTATTTGAACATTGCCTATCATCTGCACCATCTTAGATTAATTTAGCTAATTTGAGTAGACGTTGCATAACGGTTGCTGTCTCTGCTCTACTCATTTGACCTGTTGGGTTCAGTAATTTGCCATTCCCTTGAACTACACCCGATGACAACACTGCTTGAGTGGCTGTCTGTGCCCAAGTGGCTACTTTGTTTTGATCTGAATAGCTGCTTAATGTAGCGCTACCTGCCGTTTGTTGCAGTTTGACAATAGCGATCGCCCGGTTCAAGATCACAAATGCTTCTTGACGAGAAATCGTTTGAGTTGGACGGAATGTACCATCTTCATATCCATCGATTAAGTTGTAGTTATTAGCGACAGTTACAGCACCCATATACCAATCAGATGTCGATACATCTGTGAATTTGGAAGAGGTTCCTGTATCCGATAAACCTAGAGCACGCACTAGAATAGCTGCAAATTCTGCTCTTGTCACATTGCTATTCGGATTAAAATGAGTAGCATCCACTCCATTGACAATAAGGCGTGAAGCCATATCATTTACCGCTGATTTCGACCAATGATTAGCTACATCTGATAATTCTTCTGGATTCCAGATGAGACCGTAATTACTATTGGTCAAGCTGTTAACGACTGCATAATAAGCTTCGCCTTGCTTAGCGACCGCAGTAGGCACATGATGAATATTTTGCTGTGCATCGACAACAACAGCTGTTGTAATACGACTAGGATCATATGTTGCTGGAATTGGTAATTCGCGTTTGACATAAGTGGTAAATTCATTCACCGCTGACGTCTGATTATTGTAAGTAGCTGTAACATTGAAGTCTACTGGAGCTACCGCTACTATAAATCCATCACGAGCAGCACGATTATTCAGTGCATTAATCACTGCATCTGTACTACGAGTAATGGTGACATTGACTTCTAGCTGTGCTGAATTCGCATTGTTACCAAGTTCCCCTGCTAATTGTTGAATACGCAATTGAGTAGAAGGTAATGTGTAATTACCTAGTACAGTCTCAATACGTAAAGTTGCTTGTGCACCTGCAAGAATCTGTACTGCTTCCCCAGTTAATACAGTATTGATCTTGTCGGCACTCGCTTTGACAGGAATAATAACTTGTGGAGCATTGCCTTCATTCGCTAATAAATTGCCTAATTTATCGGTATCTACTATGGCTGTAAAAACAGATTGACCATTTTGTTGATTTAATACCCCTGTAGCGATTTGTTCAATTTGTCGTCCATTGACGATAATTTCAAAACCACTTGATGTAGATGGCGTTGTAGGTTCTGTTGTACCTGGGTTTGTGCCCGGCGTACTAGGATCATCTGGATTACTCGATCCGCCACCGCCTGAGCCAGAGTCCGATTTCTTATCACGTTTGATCGTGATCGTATACGATTGTGTAGCACCATTTTGAGCAGTAACGATAATCGTAACTACATTCTCTCCTACAGACAAAGCAATTGGATCCGATGTTCCTGCATCTGCAAGTACTTTACCATTAACGGTTATCGTTGCATCTGAATCATATACCGATGCTGTAACCGTAATATTGTTTGTAGCGTTACTTACACTCATATTATAATTATTGATTTCTGGATTAAATGCTGGACTGAATACAAGTCCATTAACGGTTAATCCTTTGAGATTGCTTCCACTTGAAGCAGATTTAGCTTTGATAATCAGATCAAATGTTTTGGTATCTGTAACACTTCCACGTTGGACTTGAGCAGTTAAGCGAACGTTCTGGTCACCTTCACTATAGGTACTGCGTGTGACTGTACCTGTAGAACTTACTCGTTGTGGATTGCTTGATTCCCATGTAATAACGGTATTATTACTTCCTGTTAGAGCAAGTCCTACATTTTGGGTGACTGCATTGGCAGTATCGCCATTTGCATATTGTACTTGCAAAGCATTCATATCTTCAGCTACTGCCTGTACATCCGTAATTGGAAGAGATTTGACTACTACGGTAAATGTTTTAATCGACAGTGCTGCATTTTTCTGAATCAATGCATTTAGAGTGACGGTCACATCAGAATTAGGATAAGATGGACGCGTGACTGTTCCGTTATTTTGTATCACGCTTGGATTATTTGTGGTCCAATTAATAGTAGTAGCGTTAATTCCTGTGGTAGGTAACGTAAGATTCTGAGTCACCGAACTCTCACTATCTCCTGTTGCATAGCCAATCACTAATGTATTATATGCTTCACTTACAGCATCGGCATCACTGATATTGTTACGGGTAACTGTAATCGTATACGTTTGTGTGGTTCCATCTGTCATCGTAATCACAACTGGAATCGTGTTACTTCCTACAGCCAAAGGAACAGTCGTTGCTGTAGCACTAGTAGCATTTATTCCTGCTACTGTTAATTGTTGAGGTGTAGTGATGGTTGTTGGTGTGACTTGGATGGTGGAAGATGAATAATTAACTGTAGCTGTATACGATGTTGTAGCTGTATCAAACACAGGATTCAATGTCCCAGCGCTAATCGTTAAATTACTTAGATTAGGATTTTGAAGACGTTTCACTTGAAGAGTATACGTTTTAATCGAATTATCTGATGCTGTCACTTCAATAACAATACTATTATTTCCTGTAGCAAGACCGACTATTGTTGCAGTACCACTTGTAACCAAATTACTATCGATTCTCACTACAGCATTAGGATCATCTGTCGTCGGCGTAACACTAATATTACTGGTTGCATCATTGACTGAAGCTGTATAAGACGTAACTGTCGCATCAAATGCTGGCGACAATGTACCTGCACTGATCAATAAGTTAGCTAAATTAGCATTATTCGTTGCAGCAGCCCGTGTTACTGTAGTAGTGTATGTTTTGGTCGTTGTTCCATCTTGCGCTGTGACTATAGTGGTAATGGTATTGTCTCCTACATTTAATGCAATACTTTGTGAAGCATTTCCACTACTTACCGCAACTCCATTTACAGTCAAACTTGCTGCACTATCCGCTACCGTTGGTGTGACAGTCAGACTACTTATATTATAACCAACAGAAGCTGTATAACTAGTTGTTCCTGAGGCAAATGTTGGAGACAATATACCCTGACTCAATACCAAATTAGTTAGATTAGCATTAATGCTTACTGCTCTAGTGACAGTAATTGTGTACGTTTTAGGCGAACCATTTTGCGCTGTTACAGTAATTGTAATGGTATTACTTCCTACATTTAATGGAATACTTTGTGAAGCATTTCCACTGGTTACGGCATTTCCATTCACCGTCACACTTGCTGTATTAACTGCTGTAGTCGGTGTGACTGTAATACTTGTTGTTGCATTACTCACACTAGCCGTGTAACTGGGTGTTGCTGAGTTATATGTGGGAGATAAGGTTCCCGAACTTATGGATAATCCGCCTAAATTATTATTACTATTTGCTGCTCTAGTGACAGTAATTGTGTACGATTTGGTTGTTGTTCCGTCTTGTGCGGTAACTGCCGTTGCAATCGTATTACTACCTACATTTAATGCTATCGCTCCTGAAGCATTTCCACTACTTACTGCGACTCCATTCACTTTCACACTTGCTGTAGCATCTGCTAATGTGGGCGTTACGGTAAGGCTTGTCGTTGCATTGCTTACACTAGCAGTGTAATTGGTTGTTCCTGAAGCAAAAGCAGGAGACAGTGTTCCCGAACTTATGGATAGTGCACTTAAATCGGCATTTGTACTTGGAGGTGCTGCGCGAGTCACAGTCACTGTATATGTCTGAGTTGTTGTTCCATCTTCTGCAGTGACTACCGTTGTAATCGTATTACTGCCTACCGCAAGAGCAATACTTCCTGAAGCATTTCCACTTGTCACTGTTGCTCCGTTAACCGTAACAGTTGCATTGGTGTTAGATACTGTTGGAGTAACCGTTAGACTGGTGACATTATTAGCTACGCTAGCCGTGTAACTTGTTGTTCCTGAGGCAAACGATGGGGATAACATTCCCTGACTAATTGCTAGGCTACTTAAATTGGCATTGGTGCTTGGGGCTGCCGCACGAGTCACAGTCACTGTATATGTCTGAGTTGTTGATCCATCTTGCGCTGTAACTATAGTTGTAATCATATTACTGCCTACTGCAAGAGCAATACTTCCTGAAGCATTTCCACTGGTTACCGTAACTCCATTTACTGTAACTGTTGCATTACTATTGGCTACTGTTGGGGTAACCGTTAGACTCGTAACGTTATTATTTACGTTAGCTGTATAACTTGTTGTTCCTGAGGCAAACGATGGGGATAACGTTCCCTGACTAATCGCTAGACTACTTAAATTGGCATTGGTGCTTGGGCCTGCTCGTGTAACCGTGATGGTATACGTTTTGGTCGTTGTTCCATCTTGTGCTGTTACTTCTACTGTAATCGGATTGCTTCCTACGGATAAAGATACCGTTCTAGCTGTTCCACTCGTAGTAGCAGTTCCATTCACTTTGACAGTAGCATTCGCTTGATTGACTGTTGGGGTGATATTAATAGTAGTGACACCAAATGCTACATTTGCGCTGTAACTTGTAGTGCCTGAGGCAAAGGTTGGAGATAATATTCCTTGATTGATCGAAAGAGCATTAAGTGTAGCATCAGTACTTGCTGGGGCAATAGCTTGAGTTCTAATGTTTCCTGCATCACCTACAGCTGTAAATTGATTACTGCTTGATGCTACTCCATACAAAACGGGCGTTGCATTCGGTGTTTCTGAAGTCCATGATGTACCATTACTCGAAGTCAAAATAACTCCATTTGTAAAAGTTCCATCAAGATCTCCAATAAGTACATATTTACCACCACTATAAGTAATATCATAAAAAACAGTTGCTGACGCTCCAGAAATCGGTTGAGGAGCATTCCAACTTGTCCCATTGGTAGATGTTATTATTTTTCCATCTGATGTTGCGTAAAAAGAACCGTTTAAAAATCTGACCGAATATAAGGAGCTACTTCCTGCAATCGGTCCTCTATTGGTCCAATTTACACCATCTGGTGAACTATAAGCTATTCCATTCGCACCTACGGCTACAAAGATGTTATTCCCATAAGCAACTCCTAAAAAATCATCTGAAGCAGGTTTTGTATTTGTCCATGTGATAGCATCTGAGGAATAATAAATATTTCCAAGGTTACCCACAATTACATACTTCGAGTTTCCATAACTAATCCCACTTAGATTAATAACTTCATTCACATTAGAAACGGTTCGTGCTGTCCATGTTACAGCATCGTTAGATGTAAAGGCACTGAAATTATCACCAATAACTACCCATTGTCCTCCTGCATAAATAACATTATTGAGAGAATGAGTACCAAGATTACTTTTAGCCCATGTAGCTCCATCAGTAGATGTAAGTACTAACCCCTTTATATTGTTAGTATCTGATCCATCTACGCCTACAGCTACCCACATTCCATTTCCATAGGCAACTTTATAAATAGGTTGATTCGTATTAGATGTCACTGTTGTCCATGTGGTAGCCGCAGAAGCTACGTTGTTACCTGACCACCCTGTCGAAGTCAATACTAGAATTAAGGCTAACATCATACAAAAAAATCTTTTATACCTGTTAAAATAAATAGGTTTTGTCAATGTTTTACCCCCTTCTATCTGTAATTGGAGGAGGATTATACTATGGAACCGTTTTTAGGCGAACTTCGGATATTTCCTTATGGTTTTGTTCCAAAAGGATGGCTAGCATGTAATGGACAATTACTACCTGTCAATCAAAATTCTGCTCTCTTTTCATTATTAGGAGTCGTTTACGGCGGAGATGGAAGAACGACATTTGCTCTACCTAATTTACAAGGACAAGTTCCACTTGGAACAGGAGTTAATTCATCTGGAACCACATATGCATTAGGTCAAAAAGCTGGCGAAGCCAATCATCCACTTACTGTTACTGAGATGCCTCAACATAATCATAATATAAAAGCATCTTCTGCAACTGCTTCTTCCAAAACACCAACAAGTAATGCTTGGTCAACACCAGCGCCGAATACTTATAAGCCTTCTACAGGTGCAACAGCCGTAACATTAGCGCCTAATGCTCTTGCTAATGCTGGGACAGGGACAGGTCATAACAATATGCAACCTTATTTGGCACTGACCATCTGTATTGCCACTACCGGACTTTATCCACCTCGTCCTTAATAGATATAGAACGTTTCACATCTATAGGTGTAATACAAGCAATCATCATATTATTAATGGAGGTATCTCTTATGGCTGATCCATTTACAGGGGAAATTCGAATGTTTGCTGGAAATTTTGCACCACAAGACTGGTTTTTTTGTCAAGGACAAGAACTTAGCATCACGGCTTATCAAGCACTGTATAGTGTTATAGGCAATAGTTATGGTGCAGCCAGTAGTCAAAATACTTTTAAATTACCTAATTTGCAAGGCAATGTTCCTATGCATCAAGGTACAGGTGCTAACCCATCCTTGACTGCTCGTCCTATTGGAAGCACAGCAGGTACAGAAACAGTGACATTATCAGCAGTAGAAATGCCTCTTCATAATCATATTCCACAAGCCAAAGCTATTCCGGGCAATACTACTTCTCCAAATAATGCCCTTTGGTCGCAATCTCCAAAAGTAGGACCTTCTCAATCACAAATCAATCTATACGCTGTACCTAATTCTACAGTTCCTATGGATCTACTCATGGTACAAAATACAGGTGGCGGTCAACCCCATAATAATATGCAACCTTATTTAGCTTTAAGCTTTATTATTTGTTATAGTGGAGAATATCCTATTAGATCTTAAGATTTAATCACTAGAAAGGAATTGGTACACCATGTCTATTCGTTCCACAGAAGCGATTCCTGTCTATTTAGACACATTGCAATTGAACGCTTTACAGTTCCAACATGAACAGGTCAGCCATTCGATTCAAGAAAAGAGTCGCCATCTTCTTACTTTTGATTTTGTCATTACTGGCAATCAAGAGTATCATGATGTGACTTCTCATTTATACGGGCAGACATTTGATGTTAAAGTGCCTTCTCACGATCTTCATTTCAAAGGAACGATTCACAACTATTCAACTTCTGTACCGAAGCTGACTACAGAGGAAGATACCGTCAATGTTCATTTAGAGCTTATAGAGATTCAAGAATAATCTCTAGATTATAGTCTTCCTATCAAAAAGCCTTTATAAGAACTGAAGTGCTTGTAAACTTCAGCGAACTTATAAAGGTTTTTTTGCGTGGATTTTTAATTTTTTTGAAAATATCATTAAAATGTGAAACTTTTTACCTTTAGGTTACGTATTATATAGTATACCTAATCAAATTGATTCAATTTTGGCTAAAAATCATTATTCTCATGGAAAACTGCGAACCTTTTTCTCTATTATGTCTGTTTTTCGTCTAAATGCGACAATTGACATAGACTTCTCATGGTGTCGTTCATTGGTTATTCATATTATAATGGTATAGTTACGAAAGATAAGAGCGTATAGGAAAATAATTGAATTGAGAAGCTATTCATTATTTATAACTGACAATAACTTACTTTCAGCAAAAATACACATGTATTTCGGAGAGGATCTAACTATTATGAAAAAAATTACTTATTCTTTATCTGCTGCTTTATTGGCTCTTACGATTATGCCTTGGCAAACATCAACAGCTAGTGCTGAAGAAGCTGTTGCTACGGTAACTCCTTTTACAAGTGAAATTACAGTTCAAACAGAAGCTAACTTTACTAATGCAGCAACAGTGGATACGTTTATCAAACAAGCGGTTCGTAACCATGTGTCTGTTATTAATATGACAGTCAAACAAGATAGCGATGTGAATGGATCATCTGGTTATGTTTTCTATAACAGTGAATTGGTGAAAGAAGCTACTGGATTCACAGAATTCGATGCATTGGCTGATGTGATTGATGAAGCTCATCAATATGGCATCAAAGTGAACGCTGTTGTTCCACAATTCCAAGATAAAGCGGCTATTGATAAAAATTCATCTTGGCAAATGCGTACAATCAATGATAAAGAAAAAGTTTCAACTTACACAGGTATGAACGGAAGTGCCTACTATGTAAATCCTTTTGAACCTGATCTACAAACGTACGAACGTTCTATTATTAAAGAAGTCGTAACTAATTATAATGTAGATGGCGTTGTATTAAGCGGTCTTGATTTTGATACCGATCGTGTAGATATGAATACTTCTACTCGTAATGCATTCCAATCTGCTAATGGATTCGATCCAGACACGATTGATTTTACGAAAAGCAACAGTAACAAATTAAACACTTGGAACACTTGGAAAGCAGAGCAATTAGCGGCTTATGTAAAAACAGTGAACGAAGATATCGCAACAATCAAACCTGATCTAGCACTTGGTGTATTCACGGTATCTCCTACTTTAACAGGTACAAGCCAAGATATTTCATTATTTAAAGATAGTGTAGACTTTATTCTTCCTATCGCTGATTTTCAAACTTTAGGTTATTCTGCGGATTGGGTATACAGTAACAATGGTATCCTTAAAGCAACAGAAGCTAAATTAGCAACAACAGTGCCAAATGCTAAAACAACTACTGAAGAAAAACCAGCGGTAACCATCATCCCTTCATTAAATATTGAATTAAATACAGCTGATGTACAAAATATCTACAACGGTATGCGTACCAATGCTCCAACGATTACATCTGTAAACTATGCAGTTAAAGGTCAATGGACTGACGCGATGTTCAATAATGTTGGTGTTCGTAATTCATTCTAAAATCAATCATTTGAGAACGTAAATCATCTCAGTTACATTTCAACTCCCTTCCTTCTACGGATAGGGAGTTTTTTCTATATTTTTTTAATATCTATCTTTGAGAAATGAAATCTTTGACTGTGTTATCATAAGTACTGTACTATTTGTATGACTGAATATAAATATGGAAAATACATACAGACTGAAGAAGATAAGTACAATGAATCTGGAGGAACTATTATGAAAACAGTCATCAAAAAACGTGTCGTTATTGGACTTATCTGTGTTGTTGCAGGTATTATTGGTCTGGCTTCTAATAATTTAGGATTAGGTGGTAAACTCGGTTCTCTTGTACATAAACAAATATGGGAATTATCTGGTGGGCAATTGAAAGCATTAAGTATCTATTCCGCTTATGATGTGCAGGTGGATTTTGTGCCAAGTACAGATGGTAAAGATACTGTTCAATTTGAAGGTAAGCTAGATCAAGGTATCTCCAAGCAACTACAACAGACAACGATTCAAAACGATACCCTACAACTGTCGTTAAAAGAAACAAGTAATGGATTTAATTTATTCCATTGGGATGTGACACCTGCTATTCAACATATAACAGTTGCTTTAACAGATCCAGCTCAATTGCAACAATTTAATATGGATGTATCATCTGCTCATACAACACTCAAAAATGTAACAGCTACCAACATACAACTCCAAACCAGTTCGGGCGATGTAAAAGCTTATGATTTGAAAGGCAAAACGCAATTAGCTACTTCTTCAGGTGATATTCGCTTAGAACACTGGCAAGGTTCTACGCTCGATCTAGCTTCAGGTTCAGGCGATATTTATGCGCAACGCTTAGATGGAGATGTTCATACAAACGCAAGTTCCGGTGAAACCGAAATTCAGCAATTAGGCGGAGAAGGTCATATCGAATCGCAATCTGGTGATATCTTAATCACTCTTCAAAAAGGAGCACGTAATCTAGAAGCTTCTGCTCAATCCGGCGATATTGAAATCCACACTAATCATCAATTTGAAGGTTCATATGAAGCCCATACGAACTCAGGCGATGTGGAAGTTCCACCTAATGGTACAAATAGTCCTTATATGATCAAAGCCAATACGTCTTCTGGTGATATTGAGATTGAATAAGTATCCTCTGGATTATAAAGGTGAATAGATTATTATCTGTATCTATCTACAATTAAGTTTCTCGATCTGCTACCACCAGAATATCCATATTGCGTGCATAACGTAATACTTTTTTCAATAATGAATCTCTGCCCCATCTTTTCCAAGGTGGGGTACTTGTCTGTCCAAGAATCATCTGAGTTGCATGGTACGATTGAGCTTCTTCTACAATAGACTGGGCTAAACGTTGACGTAGTGGTTGATAGCGAATCTCAAATTCTCCGCCTAGACGTACTGTTAAATGATGCAACTTATCTGCTTTGTCCGCTATTACACCTGCCAGTGAGAACTCGCTACCCAGATGAATATACGAAACGATTAATTTGGCTTTGAGTCGATACGCAATGCGGAATCCGCGCCGAATCAGACGCTCTGCTTCATGATCTAATTTAACACCTACAAAAATAATTTCTTCTCGTTGCCAAGGGCCACGCAATGAATCTTTACGCTCCCACGATTCTAAACGCTCATCGACATCATCAGCGACTTCACGTAATGCTAATTCACGTAAAGCAATCAGATTACCCATTTTGAAAAAGTTACTGAGTGCCTGTTCGACTTTGGACGCAGCATAAATTTTGCCTTCTTGTAATCGTTGACGTAACGTCTGTGGCGTAACATCAATCAATTCTACCTCATCTGCCAAATGCAAAATGGAATCCGGTACTGTTTCTCGTACACGAACTCCTGTAATTTGTTCAACAGCATCATTTAAGCTTTCCAAATGCTGAATATTGACTGTAGATATCACTGAAATGCCTGCTGCTAATAACTCTGTGATATCTTCATATCGCTTACTATTACGGCTACCCGGTACATTGGTATGAGCTAATTCATCGACCAAAACGACTTCTGGGTTACGTTCAATAATCTTTTGTACATCTAATTCTTCTAAATGATGATCACCATACTTGATCACTTGCTTTGGTAATAATGTCAATGAAGCCGCTTGATCTGCTGTTTCTTGTCGTCCATGAGTTTCTAATAAACCAATCACGACATCTATACCTTGGCGATGCAGTTCGTTGCCTTCACGTAGCATTGTATATGTTTTGCCGACTCCGGGTGCGGCTCCTACATATACTTTGAATGTACCGCGCCGAATATGATCAATTTGACGAGCAATTTCTTCTGAAGGTAAACGACGATAGACATCTTCTTTTTTAGGAACATTCACTTTAGCCGTTTTGGCAGGTAAAATACGTTCTCCTTCTTGCTCTGCACGATCTGCCATCAAAAAAATATCAATATCCCGAGTCATTAACAATACACCATTAATCACAGAACGATTGATCCATTCTTGCCAGCGATTTTGGCGTGAATGTCCTAATACAATTCGTGTTACTTGGTGTTCTTTGGCATAACGTACCACTTGTCTTGGTAATCTGCGCTTAGAGATCATTGCCACTTCTTCAAATACGCCACCCACTTGAGTGGATAACTCACGGATCGAACGCTTGAATGTTTCTTCTTCACGATTGAGCTTACGTGCTTTATTTTGAAAAGAAACAACTAACAAATCTCCACTTAACCGCCGGGCAATCTGTTGTCCACGCCGGATATAAATAGAACCATTCCAGTGGTACTGCACAGATACCATAATACGTTCTGCTGTTCCTGTCGGTCCGGTTAGCCCTTGTTCGGCACGATGCTTCTCCAGTGTACCGCCTACTCCCTCTGCCACAGTACGCAGTGCTAATTCACGTAACACAGCCAGATTCCCACGTTCAAAAAAAGCACGGTCACTACTATTATCCAACAGACCAGCAGAATAACGTTGCAGCACCACTTCTGGCGTGACATCAATTAATCGAACTTCATCGGCTTGGTGTAATGTATCCGCAGGAACTGTACATTCCACTTCTCGGCCAATATACTGCTGAGCCAATTGAGCCGAACCTTCCAGTTCATATACATTAACTGTTACCATCACACTGATTCCATGTTCCAATAGATAACGAATATCTTCCCAACGTGTCCGATGCTTCGCTTCAGGTCGATTCATATGAGCCAGATGATCGACTAAAACGACCTCTGGATTGCGCATAATAATCTGTTCTAGATTCAAATCTTTTTGTTCCCACTGTTGCCCTTGCTTGTCTTCTTTCACCCAATGGATACTTGGAATGCGTTCTAGATCGCCTAATTGTTGCATCGTTTCCGGACGTTGTAAGGTAGATACTGCACAAATGACAACATCTATTCCTTCTTGACGGAGCATCTGACCATCCCGAAGCATATGGTACGTTTTACCGGAGCCACTTACGGCTCCGATATATACTTTCAAACGTCCCTGTTTTAATTTGGTGATCATTTGTAACAATTCTTCAGGTGTTTTGCGGCGAAAAGTGTTCATGATGCAGACAGCTCTTTTTGCAAAGCTAGATTCAGTTTCAATACATTAACAGCTGGTTCACCGAATATACCTAATTGTCGGGATGATGTATTTTGCTGCACTAAAGCTTGTAATTGATCCGCTGAGACTCCTGTTAATGAACTAATTCTTGGAATCTGAGCTTTAGCGGATTCAGGGCTAATATCAGGATCTAATCCTGAGCCTGAATTGGTGATCAAATCTACCGGTAAAGAAGATACAGGAACATCTGGATTTTGCTTTTGCCATGTACCTACAGATTCTTGCAGGCGTTTGAGCAATTCTGGATTAGATGGTGCAAAGTTTGGTGATCCTGATCCATTCGCATTGTAATCAATACTGGATATCCGTCCTTGAAAATATTGAGGTTCTGTAAATGATTGTCCGATCAGTTCGGAACCAACAACCTGATTGTTACTATTATAAATAAGACTTCCATCCGCCTGCTTGGACATTAATGCTTGCGCAACCCCTGTAACTGCTAGTTGATAGAACACACAACAGAGCAGAAATAAAATGATACTTGTTCGTAAAGTCACCCATACCGTTTTCATACCTATTCTTTCCCTTCATTTCTTAGTAGTCATTTCAAAGTATCTGTATCGTTCGTTGAACTTATTTCTTATAAAAAAGTCTGCATAATCAAATCAATACATTTGATACCGACAAAAGGAACGACTACTCCCCCAAATCCATAGATAAATAGATTACGACGCAATAATTTGGTAGAACTCATTGGCTTATAAGCGACACCTTTCATCGCTAGTGGAATCAGAATCGGAATAATGATGGCATTAAAGATTAGCGCTGATAAAATAGCAGACATTGGTGAATGTAGGTTCATAATATTCAGCACTTGCATTTGCGGAATAGCCACCATAAACATTGCTGGAATAATCGCAAAATATTTAGCAATATCATTCGCAATACTGAATGTGGTTAAGCTACCACGAGTCATTAATAGCTGTTTACCAATAGCGACCACTTCGATAATTTTGGAAGGATCAGAATCCAGATCGATCATATTGGCTGCTTCTTTGGCAGCAACTGTACCACTATTCATCGCAATCCCTACATCGGCTTGTGCAAGTGCAGGTGCATCATTGGTACCATCACCTGTCATTGCAACTAATTTACCTTCAGCTTGTTCACGACGAATAACAGCTATTTTGTCTTCCGGCGTACTTTCAGCGATATAATCATCTACTCCTGCTTCTTTGGCAATTGTTGCTGCGGTTAGTGGATTATCCCCTGTACACATAATCGTTTTGATACCCATACTACGCATTTGTTCAAAACGTTCTTTCATACCTGCTTTGACTGTATCTTTAAGATAAATCAATCCATAAATTTCTTGATCTACAGCCACTGCAAGAGGTGTTCCTCCAGCAGAAGCAATAGCATCATTATTGGCTTGGAGATTATCCGGAATAGTTCCTCCCTGAGACACAACCCATTTTCTGATTGCATCGACTGCGCCTTTACGTACTTTGCGTCCATCGGTAAGATCCAGACCGCTCATTCGTGTCTCTGCACGAAACTCGATAATCTCTGCGCCTTCGCTTAACGATTGTGGATATTCCCAATTTTGCTTTTTCATCAATTCTAGAACAGAACGACCTTCTGGTGTCTCGTCAAAAGCAGAACTTACGGCTGCCCATTCGCCGACTTCTTGTGGTGAATGTCCTTCTGTCGGTACAAATTCGCTAGCCATCCGATTACCATACGTAATCGTACCTGTTTTATCTAAAATAATCGTATTAATATCACCAGAAGCTTCTACCGCTTTCCCTGACATTGCTAATACATTAAAGCGTGTGACCCGATCCATCCCAGCGATCCCGATAGCAGATAACAATCCACCGATCGTTGTTGGTATTAAGCAGACTAACAACGCAATAAGTACAGGTACAGATAGAACAATATTTAAGTAGCTCGCCATAAAAGGCAATGTAACAACAACCATTAAAAAGATAATTGTTAAGCTTATCAATACTGTGTTTAACGCAATTTCATTAGGTGTCTTCTGACGTTCAGCACCTTCGACCAGACTAATCATCCGATCCATAAACGATTCACCTGGATCGCTTGTAATACGAATAATGATCTCATCACTAATCACCATCGTACCACCAGTGACAGAACTAAAGTCTCCACCTGCTTCTTTAATCACAGGAGCTGATTCGCCTGTAATCGCTGATTCGTCCACAGATGCCAGTCCTTTAATGACTTCGCCATCACCAGGAATCATTTCGCCCTGTACCACTTTGACGATATCGCCTTTACGTAGTTGAGTGGAAGATACAGCGACAATCTGCTCGCCTTCGATCCGATTCGCAATAATTTCTTTTTGCGTATTTTTCATGGAATCGGCTTGAGCTTTACCTCGTCCTTCGGCTAACGCTTCTGCAAAGTTCGCAAATAGTATCGTGAACAAAAGAATAATAGCGACAGCAATATTAAATCCTGTTGAAACCGATTCGCCAAAAGCATTAGGGACAAAAATTAACAATAAACTAATAATCAAGCCTACTTCTACTACAAACATTACTGGATTACGTGCCATCAGTTTAGGATTTAATTTGATCACGGACTGCTGTAAAGCTTTGGAGATCAAGTCCCGGCTCATCATTGATGATTTACTTTTCATTACATTGTTCCTCCACTTAGCGTTTGGTAGTATACACGCACTATATATTGATAGAAAAAGATAAGATGTTGCTGTTTACAATGTGAGCATTTCTGCAATAGGTCCAAGTACAACTACCGGGAAAAACGTAAGCGCACCGACTAAAATAACAGAAATAATAAACATACCGCCGAATAACGCTTGATCTGTTCGTAACGTTCCGCTTGTTTCTGGAACAGGTTTTTTCGCCATTAATGAGCCTGCAACAGCTAACAATGTCACCATTGAGAAGTAACGACTGATAAACATCACAACACCTGTCATGATATTCCAGAATGGTGTGTTATCGCCCAAGCCTTCAAATCCTGAACCGTTATTCGCTGCTGATGATGTAAATTCATAGAGCGCTTGAGTCAGTCCATGATAACCCGGATTCGAAATCGTATCTGCCTGCGTCATTAAAGCAATCGCTGTAGGCGCTAAGACCAGTAGAGGCTGAATAAGTAATGTGACGGCAATCAATTTCATTTCTTTGCCTTCAATTTTGCGACCGAGAAATTCAGGTGTGCGTCCAACCATAAGACCGGATAAGAACACCGCAATAATGGCATACATTAGAATATTCAACAGTCCTACACCTGAACCGCCAAATACTGTATTTAGCATCATATTTCCTAATGCAATCAATCCACCGAGTGGTGTTAACGTATCATGCATGTTATTGACAGCACCAGTCTCTGAAGCAGTAGTAACTACAGAGTAGAACGAAGATTGAGCTTCGCCTAATCGTACTTCTTTACCTTCCATCGATCCTGCATTGTGCTGGGTACCTAATTGATTAATCAATGGATTTCCTTGATATTCACTTGCAAGAGATACACTAAGCATCACGACAAACATCATAACCATCGAAACGAATAATACTCGGCCTTGCTTCGAGTTGCCGACCATTTTACCGTACGTAAATGGCAATGACATTGGAACCAGTAACATCATCAGCATTTGCAACATATTACTGAATCCGCCTGGATTTTCAAAAGGATGTGCAGAGTTGGCTCCAAAATAACCACCACCGTTATTCCCTAATTCTTTGATCGCTAGAAATGATCCAATTGGACCTACACCAATCTTTTGCTCTGTTCCTTGTAACGTCTGTGCTGTCACTACAGTATGCAACGTCTGCGGCATACCTAATCCAACAAAGACAAGCGCCATAATAAAAGTAAGAGGTAACAAAATGCGTGTAATTGCCCGTACTAGATCCGTAAAGAAATTACCTAGTGGCTTACCGGTTATTCCTCTAATAAATGCAATTGCAACCGCAATCCCTGTTGCCGGTGATACAAACATCATAAAGATAATCGCTGTCATCTGTGAAAATAAAGATAAACCACTTTCACCACTATAATGCTGTAAATTGGTATTTGTCATAAAGCTAATCGCTGTATTGAACGCTAGATCAGGGCTCATATTCGTAATGCCCGCTGGATTCAAAGGTAATACATGTTGAAGACGGAAGATCGCATAAGCGATAAGTAAGATCACTGTATTACTGATCAATACGGCTCCTGCATATTGCTTCCACGTCTGATTTTCACCTTTGATTCCACCGAACCTGTAAATCCATTTTTCAATAGGATGAAACCAACGATCTAATCGATTGGGTGTATTGTCAAAAGCATGTGCAATATAATGTCCGGTTGGACGAGCGATGATTAAAGCAATAATAAAAGTGACTGCAATTCCGATATATGAAAAGATACTCACGATGTTCTCCCCTGACCCATTAGAATTTTTCTGGATAAATTAATGCGTAACATAGATAAATGGTTAATCCACCAATAATAATCCACAGCAGCCAAGTCATCGCTCATTCCTTCTTTCTCCGATAGCTACAGATGCCCATTGCAGCAACCCGCTCAACCCTACAGTAATCAACAAAACCAATCCAATCATTAATATATCCATCATATGTGAAGAACTCCCTGCATTCATTTTGGTTACTATAATTTGCTAAAAAAGGCACAAAAAAAGAAGCCTGGAGAAAAGCAGAACTTTTCCCCAGACTTCTACAAACACGCACACTTATCGTGTACCTGCCGAGTTGCTGGTTAGGAGTTCTCCCTTATACGCTTACGGAGTTAGCTGTCGGATTCGGGCTGGAAGATTGCCCGTTCCGGTAGATACCGGAATTCACCCCATGTTGTGTAGATCCTGATCATTTCCTATCAGTCCTCTCCATCAACGATTGGTTCCCCCGCTTTTCATATGCATATGAAAATTAAGCGTTGTGACATTGTTAACATATCAAAAAACACAGAGTCGTATTACACTGTGTCAGATCGGCACAAGCTTCACACTTCTCTCCTATCCACGCTTACGAGGTTAGCTGTCGGATTCGGGCGGTGAGAGTCGCCCTACTGCATTGTCTGACTGTACCATGGTTAGTCAGTATGCAGATTCACCCCAACGATTCACATTCCGGCTCTCACACCGTTTTGTGAAATCGCAATTTGGTTCCCCCGTTTTTCGGTTAGCACCGAAAACTCAGCGATCAAAAACATTGGAAACTTCATTTATATCAGTTGCTGAATCGTATTCATCAACTGCCTGCAATGAATAATACGCCTGTCCTTGTCAACTGTAAAGCTGAGAAAAGACGCAAAAAAAGCTGTGAATCATCACAGCTTTCATTTTCAGATAACTATTGAAAAGTTATCTATCGCAGGCTCCTATTTTCTCTCTTTTTCATCGTTTCTCTACTTTTTCACTGTTGTTACATCGCATTTATCATTCATTTGCAACAGATTCTGAAAACGGTTATGTCATTTTTTACGCAAGATGCTATCATTTTTAAAATTATGGTCAACCTGTGTAGATTTCATAAGCGAAATGATACAGTGTGCTAATGTCTGAATTTAATGGCTTACCGTTGCTGAAAAATTGGATTCTGACAATATCATAATAATGTCTGTATTTGGATGATTGGAAAGTATATTGTCCTACTCCTGGATTATCAATATTGACTGGCATTGTAAAGTTACCTGAAGCATCTGTCGTAGCTGTTCCGGGAATCACTTTGCCATTGAGAATTGTAGTGATATTAGTCGTTACGATAGCGTTCGCTACCGGATTGCCTGTAGCATCAAAAGCACGACCTGAGATCACAATATTGTTTTTGACACGCCACTTATTACCTTGTCCATAATTAATAAATCCATAGACACCACCATCTGTTGTAATATTACTGATCGCAACTCTGGATACATCTGCTGTCTGATAATTAACAGATAGTTTGTATGGAGTCGTTAGATCGAATGTAGAAGGTGCTAAGACTTGAATATAATACGTTCCCGCAGGTAGTGTGACTTGACCGTTGGTATTCTGTGCCAGTGTTCCTTGACTCACCAGATTCGCATTAAATAACTGTAATTGATACGTTCCATAAGCAGATGTGTTGTCTAGACGAAGGTTCATTTTGGATTGAGCTGTCAAAGTGACTTTTGTCCAATCCTCGTCAAAACGATTATCAATATTCTGTGTGCTGACAAAAGGTGCTGATCCTTTATCTTTGGCTAACCACGGATTATCATCAGGCTCGCTTGCATCATAACTATCTGAAGTGACAGCAAATACAGTAAATGGATTAGTGGTATCTGCTCCTTGATAAGAACTTACTCTAATAAAATAATATCCTGCTTTGGCAATATGACTAAGCTGTTCATATTGTGTTGGACCTTTGGTAGAAAAAGCGACCTGCTCGATCTCAGATGTCTCTTCATTCAAATAATAAAGTGAAAGATCATAATCAACCGTAGCCGAATTAACTACACTTAAAAAAGAAGTCAGTTTCGCTGGATTAGTGACTTGAGTATAAAACCAGCGACTTTCTCCTTCAGCAGCAATGTAACCTTGATAGGCTTGTCCTGTCTGAATAAACAAAGCTTGATCCGGTGTAGTATTCGTTCCATACGTATCGTCAACTACTGCACTGAATGAACGAGCAGACGACGGCAACGTGATGGATTGTGATAATTCACTTTTTGGGATAGCCAAGAAATCTTTAGAGTTGTTCAATCCATTGTTTGGCGCAACATTTTGGACTAGAGGTGTAGTTACCCCCCAATCTTTATGTATTGCTGGAGTCTGTGCATGGGTGGTTACTCCTCCCCAACCTAAGCCTAATGTCACAAGTAATGCTGTTATACCTACTAATTTCGTTTTCAAAACATCTCTACTTTTTCAAATATATGTTATTTATTAGTAAATTATACCTAAAATAAAATTTGATAGTCAACTACATTTTTATCATTTTAGGTAAAAAATATTAAAAAATAAAAAAACTCTGTATCTTTTTAGCGATACAGAGTTTTTTATGATTTATATTATATTCAAAATATAGCGTATTAACGTATATGACTATGCCAGATTTCTTCTTCTTCATCTGTCATTTCGCCTACAATTTTGTGGAATTTCACATATTGAGCGAATGTATCTTTTAACAACTGAAATTGAGCAAACGATCCGCTGAATTGTTCAAGTGAAACCGATTTGGAAACCGTCTCAATATTGCTAATCTGGCATCCGCTGTTCAGTTCCAATTGCTTTAAATTAGGCAAATCGGCAATCGCTGAGATATCAGAGATACGTGTATCATGAATGGTCAGCATTTCCAATTGGTCACAAGCTTGTAGACAACTCATATCAGCAAAATAAGCATCTTCGATATGAAGCTTGCGTAAAGACAACGACTCACTAATATGTTGCCAGTCCTCCGCTGTCCATTCTCCAGGAGAGCATACTTTCAATTCCCGCAGTCCTGTGATCGAAGATAACGCTTGAACCGCTTGACGTGACGGTGATGAAAGAGCAAGGGTAGTCAACTGCTTCATCTGGGCTAAAGGCGTATAATCTTGAATACGCGTATCTGTGCAATCTAGATTACATAGATGCGGTAATGTGGCTAAAGGGTCCAAGTCTTCAATCAATGTTCCTTCGAGATTCACAATTTGCAAATAAGGTAATCCACGTAATGGCGTTAGATCCCGAATCGGATTACGGACAAGATATAACTTTTTGAGTTCACGACAATTCGCAAGCGGACGAATATCTTGAATATCATTGACACTTAGAATCAATTCACGCACTTCATGACAACGTTCTAGTGGTGTGATATCCGTTAGTTGTTCACGAATCAAAAAGATTTGATGAGCACGAGCGAACTCTTCCACGGTATTGGATTTGTTGATAATTCGGTCTCGCCAGCTATCATCCAACTGCTCAAACCATTCTTTTAACGGTATTTCTGATTCATTAGCTAGTGTATGGGCTTTGGGTAGATCAGCAAGCGCATAGGCCTGAGCATCTTTCAACATACGTGATTGTTCATTACGGCCATACATCCAATATTTGAATCCATCATCTTCTTCAATCGTATAATTTCCGTGACGAACCGTATCACGCATAAAATGAATAAATTCACCGAGACTACGCGCAATCACATATTTCATTTCTTCATCACGTCCGAAATTAATTACCTGTCCAACGACTCCATGTTCAGCAGGAGACAAATCAATCCCTAGATGATTCCCCCCTCCATCATGACAAAAAGGAATCCAGTGACGATTGATATATTGCTCTTTGATCCAACCTGATGGAATCGAATAATGATCTCCCATCGTCTGGTACTCCGGTTCAAGCTCTGACCATATTTTCCATTCGCTAACCATCTCTTCCAGACTCAAAAATTGCAAGCCAAAAAAGAACCCCGGTCCACTCCGAGACTCGCCATTGTGTATGTGATACAGTTCTTTCAGATCATCAGGGAAAGAGACACCAATTGTAGCTTCAGCTTGCTCTATTTCTTCATCTCCAGCAGAAGCTTTGAGCGCTTCTTCGAGACTATTCAATTCTGGTCGTAATATGGATTTAATTTCTTCAAGCCATGTTCCGATCATTGTTGTTTCCTCCTATTCGATGAGCCTTTCCTTGTGCTTATCATCATCGTCATTCATTAAAGTATACCGTTGCTGATGCTGCATACCTAATTTCGCAGCATGGTTCACCTCAAATATAATATGTATTAACCGATATTAAAGGTAACGATTAACATTTCCAAAAAAAGGTATACATCTGTACGTACATAATACAGATGTAATTACAGGCTTAATCAAGCAATGCACTTCTTTTGAAAATCAAAATAATTTCTCGTGAACCACCTTGTGACAGACTGGTATCAAATGTCGATACCAGCTCCCATCCATCAAAACCATAGGCGTTCAATTGCTCTTGTAATTCAACATCATCTACTTTGCCACCGAGGAAACCTCCGGTATGTAATTTGACTGTACGATATTCCCATTGACTCATTGTATTCTCCCTTTCATCACCAAACATAATCTTCATTTATAAGCTTATGACTAAATATACACGATTACGTGTCAGGTTTCAAAACGTCATTTTGCAAGGCAGTACTTTTATTTTAAAATAAATAATGAATATCGTCCCTGTCCTTGCGTGACTATGTTAAACTAAAATTATCTACTTATTTTTTGTTCAGGTACAGAAAGACCATACTATTCTGGAGGAATTATACACGACTCATGACGAAGACAATCGGACTTGTCCGCCATTTTAAAGTAAATAAAGAATTTCCTCTTCGCCAGTTTGTCACAGTCAGTGAACTGATTGCTTGGCTTGAAGAATATGATATTGCGGATATCCATGATGGTACAACAGACTTGCGCGGATTCAATTGGGGAAAATGCTTTGCTAGCGATCTCCCGCGTGCGATCAAAACGGCACGTTCGATTTATGATGGTGAAATTACAATAATGCCTGAGTTGCGTGAACTCACACCTCCAAGCTTCAATACGAATATACGTATTCCGTTTATCGGATGGGGCGTTCTTTTCAAAATGGCTCCTTTACTAAGCCGTAGATATCGTAAAATGATCCGAGAAGTCGAAGCACGTATTAATCGTGCACTAGATGTGATTTTATCTTCAGAGGAAGAACATATCCTTGTCGTGAGTCATTGGGCATTAATGCTGTATATGCGTAAGCAACTGGTCAAGCGTGGCTTCAAAGGCCCACGAATGAGACAAGTGGAGAATGGGAAATTGCATGTTTTTCAAGCGATAACAGTGCAGTCACCCTACCCGATCAACAAAAAGCAAACCCATAATCAATTCGATTAAATAACGATTGAACCTCAATAGACTATCCTTTTCCTCAGAAACACTCAGGAACGGGATAGTCTATTTGAATACGTCTAATATAATATAAAGTAGCGTCAACAGATTCTTTAGCTGGAATAGACAGAACAATACGTTCGTTCAAAGTTCAACTGAAGCAAATCTTCTTTGCGGATAAAGAAATGAATGACTCCGGCATCCCACCACATATAACCGATATCATCATCGCTTTCGATCTCCAATAACATCAGCATATCTTCAATCTCTTGATCTGCTTTCTGTTCATCACCTTCCAAAACATCAACCAGCCATGCCCGGCGCTTCTGTATTTCATATGTATGCTTGCCTGTCAGTATCGAAGTGATGGCTTCAATCTCATCGTCTCCATGTTGTGATACAGGATAACCAAACATTTTCCCAATTGCATCATCGGGTTCATTATTCAACCCTTCGATCCACTCCAGATACTGTTCCTCAGACACACCATGATCTGCTAAGGCATCATATTCTAAATATCCGTAATTCGGAAATTCTATTTTGCCTTGAGCATGAACTTCATACGCTTGAAACGGCTGTTCTTCATCTTCTTCCAATATTGTCGTCCCTGCTGGTTCATGATAGTGCAGTGATCCCATATCTTGCTTGGACATATACAGAATCTGATGCTCAATCTGGTAAGAAGGTTCATCTAATCCCACAAAAAAATAAAGCATTCCCTGACGTGGAAAATAATCAGGCAACCGATCTTCACCCACTTCGCTAACGATCTGTGACAAATTCAATTGAGCCAGTGAAGTCATATATTGTCCACCTTTAGTGCAAGGCCACTGGATATGCGCAGGTAGATCAGGATAACCGCCGATACGCGATACTCCCACTTGCTGACTTCCATGCTGTCCACGTTCTAATTGAAGTACAGAACGCTGAGTAGCTTGCAAATACGGTGCTAATACAGACATCTGATGCTTATCCAGTAAGGATGGAATATAATCGCCTTGAAATGCTTTAGGCATCGAATTCATGAAGTCATCTTCCTTTAAAGTAAGGTATTTTGTGTTGCAACCATCATTTCTCATTATCATGGTTGCGTTCATCGTGCCAAGCGCTACTAGCTAGCTATGTTTCGATCAAGGCAATAACATCAATAGTATAAATCCACTGACCGGCACTATAATACCTACACCAATGCCCACATAAGGATAAGGTGTTTTCCAAAAAGAACGGGCTTCTTGGATATTCGACTTTTGCTTATGCCAGAAAGTGATCTGACGATCGAAGCTACGCATTAACTGTAGAGCATCCTGTTCGCTACACTCAGATAATCTTTTTTGTAAAGCGGCATAGGCAACGTCCCGTTCATGTTCTTGCCCTTGTAGAGAGTTCATCCGTTGCTCCTTCTTTCGTTATATGTTGTTGTCTTACATTATAAGATGTTCTCAGCTATTCACCGTCACATCAGGTTATTAAAGAATCCCTATGACTAGTCCGTCCACTTCCGTTGAACCACCCAATAATTCAAAAATCGCACAAAAAGACAGGAACTAATAATAATTAATATATACGCTGTATCTTTTTCCCAAGGAGCATGTCCATCCATAGATAGAAATAGGATTAAAACCAGAACACTTAGAAAGGATAAGCCTGTATTTTCACGATTATACTTCTGGAATCGATGATATACTGAACGGAAAATCAACAAAATAACGATCAAGGATGAACAGATTAAAGGATAATATTCTAACAATACAGCACCTCTTTTCACTTCTTTCTATCCGTATATCTGTCTATGGGATATATGGAAATTATAGTATAGAGACTGGAAAATTACAAAAGGTGTTTACAGCTCTAATTCTATTTCCTTGCTACGTTCCATTAAAGCTCTAAGCTTCACTTCTGTCGCCGAATCTTCTAAAGGCGTATAAATACTGCACCGTAGATCAGTATTGCCTTGTACTTGTAATGAGGTAAGATCGAACAGCATTTTACCTGCTTTGGCATGTCGGAATTCGATCACAACTTCAGGTGCCGAACTGACTTTACTTTGCTCCCATAAATGATAAAAATCAGGATACAATTCACTCATCTCTGCAATGAATTGCTCATACCACTCATCATCTACATATTGACCATAATAAGCACGAAAAATCGCCAAAAATCCGCCTACAAAGTCATCCCAATTCACAGCTAAACGACGAAACTCTTTGCGTGAAAATAACAAACGAATCATATTGCGCCCCGGTTCAGGAATACTTTCAAAATCGAGAAACACATGTTTGGCGGCATCATTCCATCCAACAATATGACAATGTCGATCAGAAATAATCGTAGGACAGTATTGTAGCTGTTGTAAGATTTTGTATAGCGCAGGTGTAATAGAAGGAAGTTCTTCGGACAAAGGAACGATCGATGCACTTTTATCCAGCGCTAATGAAAATAAGTATTTCCGTTCATCCGGTGTTAGCAAAAGGGCGGATGCTATATTTTCCAATACAGAAGCAGATACTTGAATATCTCTGCCCTGCTCTAACCATGTATACCATGTTGTACTGACACCTGCTAATTGAGCGACTTCTTCCCGTCGTAATCCCGGAGTGCGTCGTCTAATGCCAACGATTAGTCCTACTTGTTGAGGTAAAATCTTCGCTCGCTGAGCTTTGAGAAAAGAAGATAAGGCTTGTAAACGATGCTGTTGATTCACTGTATACCCTCCTTAGAGTGAATGCGATTTTAATGCTCGTTGTATACATACATTAGTATTCTATGATTTTGTTATTGGATTGATAGGTTTAAAAAGTATGCAGTAACCTGTTACTTATTATACTAGGATAAACGGTAACTTGTAATAGGATATTTTGCATGCCAGAATAATAGTGTAGAGGTCGCGTTTATACTGCCAAACCCAAACGCTTAGGAGGATAAAAAAGGATGGAACGAGTTGTGATTACAGGGATGGGGATTGTTTCTCCGTTAGGGAATGATATAGATACATTTTGGAATAATTTGGTGAAAGGTCAATCGGGTATTAGTATGATTGATGCGTTTAATACTTCACGGCACAAAGCCAAAATTGCAGGTGTAGTGCGTGATTTTGATGGGGATGCTTTATTTGGACGAAAAGAAGCTAGACGGATGGATCGCTTTGTTCAATTTGCAATCGCTGCGGCTGAACAAGCTGTATCTCATGCGGGCTTAAATATCGAAGAAAGTGATCGTGAACGAATCGGTGTCTATGTCGGTTCAGGTACAGGTGGAATTCAATCGTTGTTGGATCAAGATCATATTTTATTAGAACGAGGACCTGAACGGGTAAGCCCTACACTGGTTCCGATGATGATCGCTAACAGTGCGGCCGCGATGATTAGTATTCGGCTTGGCACATGGGGACCGACGCTTTCCCCTGTTACGGCTTGTTCGATCGGTAATACCGCTATTGGCGAAGCGATGCGAATGATTGCTTATGGAGATGCCGATGTGATTCTAGCAGGTGGTGCAGAAGCGGCGATCAATGAAGTCGCTCTGGCTAGCTTCGGCAATGCAACTGCTTTATCCACACGTAATGACGACCCAACCGCAGCCAGTCGTCCATTTGATCAATCCAGAGATGGATTTGTTATGGCAGAAGGTGCAGGGATTGTGGTACTGGAATCTTTATCTCATGCACTCGCTAGAAAAGCGACTATCTACGCTGAAGTGATCGGCTATGGAGCTAGTTCAGATGCTTATCATATGGTAGCGACTCATCCTGAAGGTCGTGGAGCTCATCAAGCCATGAAATCCGCATTGCGCAATGCAGGCATCACACCAGAGCAAGTCGATGTGATCAGCGCCCATGCGACCAGTACAGGCGTTGGAGATCGCTCGGAGACGTATGCGATCAAGCAATTATTTGGAGAACAGGCGTATCAGATTCCAGTGACTGCTAATAAGTCGATGTTAGGGCATATGCTCGGTGCGGCTGGCGGTGCAGAAGCGATAGCGCTGGTTCAAATGCTACGTAATGGGATCATTCCACCGACAATTAATTTGCACCAAGCTGATGAAGAATGCGATCTCGATTATGTTCCTGAAGGTGCACGAAAAGCCGATCTTCAGATTGGATTATCCAACTCGTTCGGCTTTGGTGGTCATAATGCTGTTGTCGTTTTGAAAAAATACGAATAACCGTATAGTTATTCATTATGAACTCTACTTTATTGAACATACTTGGTTATGATGAGTTTGTGCTTATAAGGCTCTAATGCTTCGATAATATTTTTCTTCGTATGTCGTTCAAAATGATGATTCCATTCAATCATATTCATTAACGTACCGAATGAGAATCGATCTTGATCGACTTCTGTTCCTATTTTCTGACGCATAAAACGCAAAATCATTCGTCCATCTCGCACCAATGGAGACGGAGTCAAAAAAATGATCTGCTCTGCCATAGCAAAGCTAAACGTTAACCATTCATAATCCTGCCCCTCGACGATCCATGAGTCTTGCGAGACGATATCTAACAAGAGTTGTTCTCGCAGGGCAGGTATATTTCTGCGCTTCTTCTCCCCTGTTCCATTCCACACTAAATTTTCCAGTGCATAATGAGGAATACCCAATCTGCGAGATAATCGACGTGCCAGATGGGTTTTTCCACTTGCATGGGCGCCTATAATATGTATTTTCCTCGGTGTCATCTATGTTCACTCCTATTCGCTCGTTAGCCGCCCATTACGATCTGATGTCGTCTTTACTATACTAGCATAGGTTTAGTATAAATCGTTAGAGTTAACCTTTAAAAAAATAAGAGATTACGGTATGCTCTTAGCCAGACTTGTACATATTTTAATTATCGTTATACATATTGCGTATCTTTTGAATCACCTTATTCGTTTACAAGATATACAACGTTGTAGTTAGAGCATTTCTGATCACAAAGGGGGCGCCCCATAGATGACACTTTTACACAAGCAAGATCTTACTTTATGTTCAACACATTCTACAGATCAGACGACAAAGTATTGGAAAGAGCAACTTCCATCCCTGTATAAATACTGTCTGTCATTAACCCATCATATCGCAGATGCTGAAGACCTTATGCAAGAAACCTGTCTCAAAATTCTATCTGCTCAGTGCAAAGGATTATCTATAGCACAATCAGAAGCCTATACGATTCGCACGGCTCGTAACACATGGATCGATATCATGCGTAGAAAACGTTATGTGGAGAATTATATTCAGCAACATCACCTAATAGTACAGGATGTAGCAGAATCCTGTCCGCAAGATATTGAACTCGCGATACAACAATTAATGAATCAACTATCTCCATGGCAACAAGCGATTTTTATGTTACGAGATTTATTTGGTTATTCAGCGGCAGATACGGCGCAGATGTTAGAGACGACTGAAGGTGCTGTCAAAGCAGCTCTGTACCGGGCAAGAACGATTCTTACGCAAAAAGTTGACACCTTAGACGAATACATTTCGCTCGCCGAAGATAGGGATACGCTGGTGCTCTTACATCAATACGTACAAGCCCTTCATGCAGGTGATGCTTCCAGAATCGTGCAGTTGACGGTGATGCGAATGAATACGTCCAGTCAGGATGTTCAAGCTATAGCTATCGATACCCAATGGGCTTATGCTAAGCATTCAACATCGACAGCAGTCTCTAATACAATGCAGCCCTTTTTGCCGTATCACAAGCAGTTCTATTCATCCTCTTCTTCTGAGATACGTATAGCGGCTGCTTAACAAGGAGTGCTTCAGATGACAACTATCCCTTATGTGGTGGAACAAACGGATCGTGGTGAACGTAGTTACGATATTTATTCTCGATTACTGAAAGATCGGATCATTATGGTGTCTGGTGAAGTGGAAGATCAGATGGCAAATATTATTGTGGCTCAACTGCTTCATCTAGCTGCCGAAGACGAGCAAAAAGATATTCAGATGTATATCAATTGCCCCGGTGGTTCGGTATCGGCTGGCTTTGCTATCTATGATACGATGCAATTTATCAAACCAGATGTATCGACAATCTGTACAGGTATGGCGGCAAGCTTTGGTGCAATTCTGCTCGTAGGTGGTACGCTTGGAAAGCGGATGGCTTTACCTAATAGTGAAATTATGATTCATCAACCTCTTGGTGGCGCTAAAGGTCAGGCTTCGGATGTAATTCTCTATGCCGACCGCTTGCTTCGCAGTCGAGCGAAGTTGAATGAAATTATCGCAGATCGTACCGGTCAACCTCTGGAGAAGGTAGCGCAAGATTGTGATCGAGATTATTTTCTAACGGCTGAGGAAGCGGTAGCTTACGGGTTGGTGGATCAGGTTGTGGCTAGGGTTTAGAAAAATAGATTAGAAATTGAAAATAAGCTATTGCCTGTCTAAGAGCTGATAGCTTATTTTTGCTTTTTTCAATTTTGGTTGTTAACTCCCCACTCGCATAATGCTTCCAATCCCGGTAAAAGTGATGCGCCTTTCGCAGTAAGACTGTATTCTACTTTGGGTGGAATTTGAGGAAATTCTTCTCGCTTTACTACACCGTCTGCTTCTAATTCCTTCAGTTGAGCACTTAACGTTTTGTACGTAATGGCACCAATTTGTCTTTTTAATTCATTAAAACGAACCGTTTGATTTTCAGCCAAAAGATAGATAATGACCATCTTCCATTTCCCGCCAATAATTGACAACGTGTAGCCGAACGGAGTATCTTGAATGTTTTTAATTTTGCCTTGATATTCAGCCATACTCATCTACACCACTATCCTTTTGGGTAGTACCTATCCAAATAGTGCGTACTACTTTTATATTTGCGTTCAGTTTATACTAGCCTTACTTTGAAGTAAAGGAGATCAATAATGACTACCAAAACGATACGTCTTTTAATGCCACAATGGCAAGGTGGGAATAATCCCAACTATTCTTTCGGTGCTGAGCTACTGGCATGGCTAGCTCCTAATAATGATCAACCTCTTATTCATGTTCCTGTTCGACCTTATGAGGGTATCCCACTTCAAAATGAGCATGGAATGTATGGACGAACACAATTGTTACAACAATTAGAAGCGGCTGAGCATCTTATTCAGGCACATCAACCCGATCGCATTATTATGTTTGGAGGAGATTGCTTGGTCGAACAAGCTCCTTTTGCTTATTTAAATGAAAAATATGATGGTGAATTAGGCTTGATATGGATCGATGCTCATAGTGATCTGGTTAGATATACCGGATACGATAACGGGCATACCCTGCCACTAGGCAATCTTCTTGGCGAAGGTGATCAGGAATTTGCTAAGCATGTGAAAGTTCCTTTGAAACCTGAGAATGTCTTTATTGCGGGACTCGCTGTGGCTACAGAAGAAGAGAACAAGTTCATTGCAGAAGCCTTTGAAGCACAAGGTATAACAGTAGTCGAACATGATACCGAAATGATCGAACGATTAGGTATTCGTACAGCAGGAACAGCAGAATTAGCCAATAGCTTAGATTCTATCAAAACATGGATTCAAGAAAGAAATATTAAGCACTTAGCCGTTCATCTTGATCTCGATGTACTTGATCCTCAAGCATTTCGTTCTTTGTTATTTGCAAAGCCTTACGAACCTTATCTTGTCTCTCCTTCCGGTACGATGCAATTCCCACAATTGCTCCATTTGCTGAAAGAACTCTCTGAAGAAACAGAAGTCGTTGGCTTAGGGATAACTGAACACACACCATGGGATGCGATTAACTTGAAGAATTTGCTTGCAGAAATACCTATTTTGAATACGTAATTTTTAAATAGTGCTTTACTATCTTAATACCCTCTTACTCTGCAAAAAAGTAGGAGGGTATTTTTATTTGATATTTCTTGTACTACACTTTTAAAGTGCTAAGGAAGTAATTTTTAATATACTTTCTAAATAAATACAGTTATATTTTAATTATACATCCTAAAATTTGTATGTAGAATTTTATAATTATAATAACATTTATTCTCATTTATTCTCATTAGAATAAGTATCAAAGGAGGTTTCTATTTATTGAAAATATATATAATTTTGATAGCTATTTTTTTGCTTAGTTCATGCAAGCTCACTAATTTTGGAAAAAATATAGATTTAGGCAAAGAAGCAATGAAAAATGAACATTATCGTGCGGCTATATATTATTTAGAACTAGCTAAAATTGATAAACCTAATCATGCAGGTGTTAATGAATTATTGAAAGTTTCTAATAATAAAGTAAAAGAAAATTTAGAAAAAATGAAAGATCCTATACCTGAAATAGCAGTCGATTCAACTGGTAAACAACTCTCGTATCGTGAGTATAGGGTGGCAGTTTTAAACGAATTATCTATAAGAGAATCTGGAGTAAATAAAGAAGGTAAAACTTTTGAGAACTATATTAAAGATAAAGAACTAGAAGCTCCTAGTTCCCAAAAGCTAAATTATGATCAATTGTTTCAAAATTGGCGTAAGAATTATGATCATTAGAAAAAATGAATGACCCTTCGATTTACAAAGATCACTCATTCTCTTAAAACAATATGGTAAATAATATTTTATTCGCAGGCTAGACCATCACCATCTCGGTCTAATTCCAGACTATATCCGGGATCTTCTTTTGATAAGGGGGCTAATCCAGAATCACGTACTACAGAACAATTCTCATAATATATTTCGTCTTGTACATTATCTTCTTCATGAGTTAAATCTGCTGAATTCAAGTTAAGTACTTCTTTACTTTCAACGACTGTCGATTGCTGAGGTTTTTCTAGTTGTTGATCAACCATCCCTTGTTCAGGAGAATTATTATTTGTTTCAACAACTTTAGGCTCAGAATCGGATGAAGATTCTTCATTTTCTGTGACTAATTCATCAACATTACTTTTTTCTTCAGATTGTATTTGAACTTCTGTTGATTTGAAACTATTTATTGGAGTTGAGAGTGTAGGTTTTTGTTTATCTATTGAATTTGTTATAAATATCATTGAACCTACAACACCTATAACTGCAACTAAACATAATATTAACGGATTTATTTTTTTACATTGAGAAATTATTATTGAGATTAAATTTTTCATTAATATCCCTCCAATCAAAAACATATTTATAGATTTATAATAATCACATTAAAGAATTACAATACTACTTTAATATCTAGATTTTTTTAAAAAGAACACAGTTTAAATATTATAATTTGATAGGAGAGCCAATATGCAAATTCCACCATCAATTTTTTCCTCTCTACCTAAATTAATAAATATACTAGACCTTAATACTAGCAACATTGAAAAAATAGAAAATGGATTTAAAATTTCTCGAAAAGTTAATAATCTAGTGATAACACCTTTATTTATATTAATTTCAATATTTATAGCTCTTTATTTTTTCAACCAATTTGGTCATGAACATTATCTTACAATTACTATACTATTTATTCTATCATGTTTAGGAATAGGTGTTTATACATTAATAGTAAATTTAAAAAAAGATAAATCAGAACATTATAAAATAAATTATTATTTACATTGTTGTACTTTGCTTTCTCTTGTGGCGGCTTCTTGTTATGCAAATATAATTATTGGTATTATTTATAACTATTTTACTGGCTTTAATTTTGAGTCTGTAGCTATTGTAATTCTAGGTTTAGGTGGTTCTTTTCTTATATTTAAAATTAGTTATGCCTTTCTATCTTTATATCCTTCACGTTTTTCAACCAGTGCTATTAAAAAACATATTTTCAAATTTATTTTATCCAATAATTCTGAATTAGAAGTAATTCTATTAAACATAACTAAAAAAGGAGATTACATCGTTAAAGATAAAAAGTTAATTTATGATATATTGCATAATAAAGAATCAAATATTAGTTTGGATAATGCTTTAAGTTTTACAAAAGAAGAAATTTTAATAAATAAAACACATATCGTGAGTATAACTTATATAGAAGAGTTTGAACCTTCAAGTGTTTAATCAGAAAAATAAATTATTACTAACATTTATAAGATAAAATATAGCTAAAATAAAGAAACCCTATACTCTGATTAAAAAGTATAAGGTTTCTTTATTTAATTTAACTTTATTATATCTTTGGCTTGTATTACCCCTTCGTCGCTCCTGCTGTCAATCCATGCACCAAGAACCTCTGCAAGAACATATACAACAACGTAATCGGCAATGCCACCAACACCGAACCTGCGGCGAATAACGTAAACTCTGTACTCGAATACGTATTGACCAACTCATACAATCCTACCGCCAATGTCCAGTTCTCCCTCGAACGTAAGATCAAGCGAGCGAAGATAAAGTCGACCCATGCACCGGCAAATGTCGTTAAGGCAATATACGTAATGATCGGCATCGACAACGGTAGAATGATACGACTGAATATCTGGAAATGACTAGCTCCATCCAACAAAGCCGATTCTTCCAATGCTCTTGGAATCGTATCGAAAAAGCCTTTAGCCACAAACATTCCCAGTGCTGCACCAGAGGTATACACCAGTACTAGCGCCCACGGCGAATTCAGTAAGTTCATTTGTAGCAAAATAACATACACTGCAATCATACTCATAAATCCCGGGAACATGCCTAGAATCAGTACAAGTGACATCATCGTTTGTCTGCCTTTAAAGCGGAAGCGTGACATGGCGTATGCGGTTAGCACTTGGAAAAGCGTTCCTAGAATCATACTGGTAATCGCAATTTTGAGTGTGTTCCAATACCATTTTAAGTAAGGCAAATCTTTGTCCGATTGCGAACGGAACAAGTCCATATAATGCTCTAATGTTAATTTTTGCGGAATCAATGTCTCACTATAGAGCGAATCGCCTTCTTTGAGTGAGGATAAAATGATCCAGAGTGCTGGATAAATACAGCCTATAGCGATCAGTACAAGCAAGATGTAACTGAACACCAATTTAACACGTTGTTGTTTTCTCATTGGATCATATCCTCCTCTTTAAAGGAACGGCTACGTCGATAGTTATAGAGCGAGAATGCCGCAATAATAATAAAGATAATAATGCCGATCGCTGAAGCAAAGTTATAACGCTGATTTTCAAGAGTTAACTTATAGAGCCATGTAACCAATAGATCGGTACTACCTGCAAACGCATAATCTCCATTGGCTGGTAATCCATTTGTTAACAAGAAAATCACGTTAAAGTTATTGATATTGCCTGCAAATTGCATAATTAAGATCGGAGCCGTCTGGAACAATACGAATGGCATCGTAATATTACGGAACTTCTGGAACCCTGTCGCTCCATCCACTTCTGCCGCTTCGTATAGATCACGCGGAATCGCTGTCAGTACACCCAGTACAAGAATCATCGACACGGGAATACCGATCCACATATTCACTAGAATCACGGTCACTTTTGCCCAGAACGGATCATTCAGCCACGGTACTGAACCCAGACCCATCATACGCAAGTATTGGTTGATCGGGCCAAATTGGAAGTTCAGTAGATTACGCATAATTAGTAGAGAGATAAATTGCGGAATCGCATACGGCAAAATAAATAGCGTACGCCACATGCCTTTGAATTTGATCCCTTTTTGCTCAATCAGTAATGCGACTAGAATACCGCCGAAATATGTAGTGACTGTCGCAACCACTGCCCAGATAATCGTCCATGTGAGTACACCGATAAACGTATGACTCCAGGATTTGAGTGTTAATAGATTGGTAAATGTACGGAACCCTACCCAATCGACTAGATTTTTAGCTGGAATATGATCGGGTGCCGAGTAATTGGTAAATGCCATTAATACCATAAAAATAATCGGAACAATCGTAAACACTAATACGCCAATCGCTGGTAAAGTCAGTAACAAATAAGGAAACCCTTGATTACCGATCATTTTCCATGTCTGACGGAATGTATTGGCACGTTCGCCACGTTCGCGCTTTTTACCAATACGATAAGCGTCTTTGATATTCGCAATATAGAAGCATATCAATAAACCAATATACAATAGTGCGACCAGTCCGTAGATCATCATAAAGATCGAATGATCTCCCGGTACGTTCTGATACAATCTGCCGACTTTCTCCATACGGGAAGGCTGATCACCAAGTGTGATCAACCCCCAGATATTGTTCGCCAGACTGGTAATAATCAGATAGACACTTACCAGTTCAGCAATCAGGAAAATAATTCCTTTCGCCCACTGACGATTAACCATTTGCCCGAGTCCCATAATCAGCGCAGACAAGATCGCTGCTATAAGCCCACTCCCTACACCTGTTGTTCGCTCAGGATGAATCGATACGTTCCCCATTGTTATTGCCCTGTCTCGATATTACTCTTCATTTGACTGACTAGATTATCCAGTGCTGCTTTGGGATCTTTATTATCGTTCCAGATCGAAGACATTGCTGCTTCCATTGGAGACCAGAATTGCGCCATTGCTGGGATCGAAGGCATCGGTACTGAATTTTCAAACTGTTTCAAAAATACAGATGCAATCGGATCGCTTTGTACTTTTTCGCTTTCAGCTACTTTGGTATTGGATGGAAGAGCTCCATTCATTTCAAAGTTCTTAGTCTGCCATTCTTCGGAAGTAATAAAGTCTGCAAATAATTTAGAAGCATTCGGATACTTCGTATAAGCGTTTACAAAATAAGCTTTTACACCGGAGAACGGAGTCATTGGTTTACCATTTGGCAGATTTGGATACATACCTACACCGATATTTTTAACCGATTCTTTGAGTGAACCTGTATCCCATGGACCACTGATATTCATTGCTAATTTATTAGACGTAAATAATGATTTTTTGATATCTGCATTGATATCTGATGTTTTAAGCGGAAGAATTTTGTTCAATCCTTGAATAAATGTTGTTGCTTCAATAGCTGCTGGATTGTTCAGACCGATATCTGTTGCATCTGTACCATCACTACCGAATACATAGGAACCGTATCCACCGATAAATGGGAATACATAGTATCCGTTACCAACTTCCCACATGATCGCAAATTTATTCGCTTTTGTATCGTTAAATGTATTTGCAAAATCAATTACGCCATTCCAATCTTGTGGTACTTCTTTGATCAAGTCTTTGTTATAGAAAACAGCTGTGGTTTCTACCGATTTGGGATATCCATATAACATATTGTCATACGTTAACGCTTTGATCGCAATTTCACTATTACGTGATTTGGTATCTTCTTCGAACCAGTCATTAGGCAACACAACACCTGCGGATACCCCTTGACCAATCTGATCATGAACCCCGGCGAATACATCTCCACCTACACCTGCTGGTCCATCTGTTACCATTTGACCCATCGATTTGTCTGGTCCAACTTCAGCAAAGCTTACTTCTACATTATATTTTTCTTTAAAAGCTTTAGCTGCTGCTTCGATAAATGTTTTCTGATCGCCACTATCCCATACGGTAAGTTTGGCGCCTTCTTCAGGTACCATTTCTTGCTGATCGGCTGCTGTTGCAGGATCTGTGGTTGTTCCCGGTGTAGTTGTTCCTGCTCCACCACTGTTACATGCCGACACTATTAACATCATGATTAATAAACAACTCATGATTCCCCACTTTTTACGATTCATCATTCTTTTTTTCCTCCGCTCTATAGTATGATGGCGAGCGCTAAAATTATGTACTGTTATCAAGGGTTTGTTGCCTATGTACTTTGACTATATCATTTGCGCAAACGTTTGTTCATATTAGCATATGATACCCTTTTCCCCAGCCATAAAAGTCTAATAATCACCACTAAAGGTAAATGATGTTATAAGTAAGCGCTTTATCCAGCAAATCCATCATAACTGAAATATGGAAATTGTAAAAACGTTTGCACAAACAATTTAACGCCATATTCTGGCTTTTTGCAGATATAATTGCTTATATCCTATCTATTTCTCTGAAAATCATAAAATATCGCCTATTTTCTTTGGAAGTGTGTATATTTTGCAGTTTACATCCGTATAGCATATGTTTTAACATAGATAATACAGATAGTGATGGTTCTCAATATCCCAAAAACCATGACCAGGGAGGTACACATGTCGGTTACGATCAAAGATGTCGCCAAAAGAGCAGGCGTATCTCCTTCTACCGTTTCGCGTGTATTGTCTAATCATCCGCGAATCAGCCATGCTACCTCAGAAAAAGTGAGAGAGATTATGGAGGAGATGGGCTACCATCCAAATATGATGGCGAAAAGTCTAGTATCCAAAACAACCAAAAGTTTAGGTGTGATTTTACCTAAGCCTGCGGAAGAGTTGTTTTTGAATACTTTTTTTATGGAATTAATACGTGGTATTGTGACCCAAGCGAATCGAAGTGGATATGATGTCGTCCTCACTTCAGGCGCTAGTGAAAAGGAAGAAGTAGACGCCGTCTCTCGCTTAGTTTTTGGTGGACGTATTGATGGAGCGATCTTACTTTATTCTCGTCAAAATGATCCGGTTGTTGATTTCCTAAGTGATAAAGAATTCCCAACGGTACTGATCGGACGCAGTGAGCAACATGCGAATGTTCTTTCTGTCGATACCAACAATATAGAAGCGGCGGCAGATGCTACCCGTCATCTGATCCAATTAGGGCATCGACGGATTGGCTTTGTAAGTGGTCCTTCTGAGCTCGTCGTATCGCTTGATCGAATGAGCGGTTACCGACAAGCGTTGCAAGAAGCAGGTCTTCCTTTACGGGATGATTGGATTGTAGAAGGAGAATTTTTGCAAGAAAGTGGTTATCGGGCGATGTCCTTTTTTATGAATTTGCCTGAACGTCCAACAGCGCTTGTGGTTGTCGATGATATTGTCAGTTTTGGAATTTTGCGTGGGCTCCATGAATTGGGTTATAAAGTACCTGATGATATCTCAATAGTGAGTTTTAACAATATTGCGCTTGCTGAATTATCGACTCCACCACTAAGTAGTATAGATATTGGTATTTATCATCTTGGATATACGGCTTCGCAAGCATTGATTCAAGCGATTCGTGGAGATGATCATGCGTTACTTTCACAGCGTCATATTGTTCCTCATCGTCTGATTGTACGGGAGTCCTCTATGTTCTCCCCTCCTCATACGGAGTCATAATTATTCACATACGAATTCAATAAAGCGACTGAACCAGACATTATTCTGGCACAGTCGCTTTATTTGCTATGAAATACATACATTCGATATCCAATGTATAACGTATACGATATAACACCAACATGAGATGGATACATAAATATTTAACAATAATAGGAAATAAATAGATGTATATTCAATCATTCCCTTTATTTTGTCTTATTTGTAGCATAATTTAATGTTATTTTAAGCTAGCCATCACATTTCGTTAAAGTATGCACGATATAATAACTATACAGAAACAGTATACAAGCTACGGATCATTATAGTTTCTGTATTGATCTACTGATCTTTCGAGTCAACTACTATTTCATCCGAGGAGGGTTTACTTATGAATAACGATAATAACTTATCTCTATGGATGACCCAATTTCTGTGCAGTCCTGATCCAGTGAAAGAAGAACGTATTGAAGAAGCAGAGATTGAGAATAATCCAGTTCTACTGCAAAGCATCCGTTTTCACTTAGAGCTTCGCAATCGGCATGATCTGCTTGAACATCACACGTTATAATAAAGGATGGACTCATGAATACATTCAATCCCAAGATTGAGCGATCTCATCACAGCGATTGTTCGTTCCATATATAAACCCCTTATCCATTTACAGGACAAGGGGTTTATTGTATTTAAACTTCTCTTTTTTGATCGGTATACAGAATACGAATATAATCTTCATGTTGAGCTTGAGTTTTGGCTACACGAGGACGCTCATTCTCTGGAATCACTTCATAAGCTTTACGTAGATATTCTTTATTCTCTACTGTTGGGTTTTCTAAATAGTCATAATACCGATTTCTACAAATATCATATAAGCTTGGATGCTTGTTTAACTTTTGATAAATGTCGAGTACTTGCTTGTATTTATCCTCAATATCTATAATGTAACTTCCATTGACCATTACTACATCACCGAGATGATCGAGTGTGATCTTAGTCGGTTCTTTGAGTTCTGTAAAAAAGGTGCCGTTGCTAAATAATTCTTCTAACTCTTCTAATTTTAATATTTTTTGAAAAACAGCATTTTGACATTCAATCGTACCGTCTTTATATACCGTGAGGTATACCAGATAATCAATACCTTCATACTTCATAAAGATAAAAAATCCTTCTCCTGTAACGACTTTATATCCTACTTCAGACTCTACAAAGAAATCTTGGGCGTAAGGTGATTCTACAATTTTATATTTCTCTTTTTTCATTTTTTCGGCAAAAGAAACTTCGTAGATATTATGCATACCCGGATTCAATTGCTGTACTAACTCCGTTATGTAGTCATAATAGCTCTGTGCATCGTGCTTCCATGAACCGCCAATCGTGCGATAATCCCCTAAGCCAAAAACGGAAATAGATTCTCCGTCAGGTACTTGTGGTGTTAACCATTCCAAATCAATCTTTTCGCGCACGCCTTTGAGATCAGCCAGTTCCCAACAATTCACCATTCCATCTTCATAAATATCTACATTGATATAAAAGTATTGTCCATTACGGATAAATCCAGGAATAGTGGTACCTTCTATTATTTTTTCTCTTCGAATTTTATGCATGAGTCATCTTTCTTCCTTCCCATATGCACTATCTTTTTTATAGATTGATAATAATAGTTATCTATTTATTAACCTATTAAGTAATTGTTTAACGTATTATAAGTTATAAATTTTAGGCGGTCATCTATTTTCTTGAATAAAACCCTTAATAAGTATAGCTTACTTTTTTAAATAGTTAAGTAAATTATGTATTTAGTCTAGCAAAAAGCTCTTACCCTGTAAAATAATCATATCGATTACTTTCAGAATAAGAGCTTATTTAGATCTTATCGTTATTTAATTATAAGCTTGCTAGTTATAAGCTTTGTTACCTATTAATCGTTATCGTAGTCGTCGTTGTCATCATCATTGTCGTAATCTTTATCGACTGATAATACTTTACCTGTAGCTGCATCAATCTCTACAGTTGCTTCGCCACCAGCGATTTTCAAGTCAACTTCATAAGTCACTCGACCATCATCACTATCACGATCTACTTTAGTCACTGTACCTTTTACAGCTTTCAAAGCAATGGCTTTAGCTTGTGCGACTGTTTTTACTTTGTTGTTGGCATTGTTTGTAGCCGTCTGGTTGTCGTTGTCATCATCGTCATTATCATCGTTGACCACTTTCAACACAGTACCTGTAACTGCATCAATATGAACATCTACATCTTTAGTGGAATTGGCTTTATCTACATCAACTTCATAGTACAATTTGCCATTATTGTAACGTTCTAAATCTACACCATCAATCGTACCTCCAGGTACTTTCGTTAATGCGATTTGCTTCGCTTTGGTTTCACCAATTAATTTGCTTGTTGTTGCTGTTGCACTATTTGAATTACTTGAATTATTCGTAGTCGCTGCTGTCACAGTTCCCATTGTTCCCAAAGCGATTGCTGCTGATAATACACCGATACCTAATTTTTTGTTCATCATGTTATGTTCCTCCTAATAATTTTGTAATATGTTTTTCACTTGTTCTTGCCTCTGCTATTAATATAAAGCTTACAAATGAGATGTCGATTACAACAAGATTAGAATTTGATGAGAACGTTAATTATTATGAATTTTTTCTTAGTTCTCGTTGTCGGAATCGTCAACATCATCCCATGTGACAGACATGACTGCTCCAGAAATCGCATTCACCTGTACAGTAGCTTCTCTTTCATCTGGCGTATCAATATCGACCAAGTAATACGATTGTCCTTTGTCTTCATCATCTTCATAGTCGGTATCATCCACTTTACCGGGTACTTGAGTCAGTGCAATTCGCTCTGCATCTTTTTCTTTTAAAATCAATACAGGGGGTTTGGATGAATTGTTCTTATCTTTAGGCTTTTCTTTGTCTTTACGATCATCTTTGCGATCTCGCTGATCTTCAGGTGACGCAGGCGCACCGACTGGCGGCTGGTTCGGATCAGGTGTACCCATAGCTGGCTGATCATTAGACGGTGGTTGGTTATTAGCTATTCCACTGTTGTCATTACTGCTATCTTTATTTTCAGTAGTTGAAGTCGGTGGTGAAGATTCAGTTGGTGTCGATGTAGTATCGCTTGTATCTGTCGAATCTTCAGCAGATGATGTATTTGTACTATTGCTGCTATCTGTTGTTGCCGGTGTAGTAGTAGAAGTCGTTGGCTCGGTTGCTGTTGAACTGGATGAATCTGAGCTAGACGAATCTGTTGTATTCGTACTATTAGGTGTAGTGGTCGCTACTGTCGATTGTCCGATCTGTTGAATCGATTGAATCGCTCCACTGTTACCGTTGACTTGAACTTGATACATGCCTTGATCCGATTGTAACTGAACTGTATAGATTCCATTATTTAATGCAGTCTCTGTTACTTTACCCGGATATTGCTTGAGTACTACATTTTTGGCTTGTGTTGATGTTAAAACAGGGCTCGCTTGTGCTATAGATTTCCACCATAATGTCATTAAAAACATCAAAATTAATAAAATTACGACTGCTCCGGCAATCCACCATCGTCTGTCTTTGATAACAGTTGCTACTGTATGAGTAGCAGGTGATGCTGTTCTTTGCATCTCTCTTCGTCGCATTTATGGATCACTTCCTCAATATAATTTCTAATTGCATCGTTATTATACAGGCTCTTCATTAGAATTTGCTGAGAACATCGTAGTTGTAGGTACAAAAATAGCGGGTAACGAGACGATCGCTGTTGTGCCTTCTTTTTCTACACTTTCCAGACGTATCGTAGCGCCAATCGCATCTGCTATTTCTAAAGCTAAAGTCAGCCCTAGTCCAGATCCTCCTACATCGGTACGACTACGTGCTTCATCAACCCGGTAAAAGCGGTCAAATACTTTGGATAATTCAGCTTGAGGAATACCAATTCCTTGGTCAATAATTCGAATACATCTACGCTGTATTTTCACTGTACCTGCATGCTCTGACATGGGTTGATCATTTTCAATCTCAATCACGATCGGATTCTGACTATATTTACGAGCATTATCTAATAAAATGAACAACAATTGTCGCAATTTACCAGCATCATTTTGAATCAATAATAGCGACGGTTTGGCTAGCAATTCAGTGGAAATACGAACATCAATCTGACGCTGATATGCATTATGGAACCCTTTGACCAATTGATCGATTTCTTCAGCTAAATGCAAAGGTTCTATCGATAAATTCCACTGTTCTTTGTGCTTGGCTAATAACAGCAGTTGCTCAGTCATTTCTTTCATGCGTACCGCTTCTGAATGAATCGCATCAACCGACTCATGGAATAGTTCTGGACGATCCATCCCTCTACGCTTCAACAGACTGGCATAACTTTCAATAATGGTGAGCGGTGTTTTGAGTTCATGAGAAGCATTAGACACGAACTGTTTTTGCTTATCATAATTGGTCTCAAGTAGATCAATCATTGCATTAAATGTCTGACCCATTTCTAATAATTCATCTTTGGACTTAGGATCTAATTCCAAACGCTTGAATCGCCCGCTTCGCTTAATCTCACTCATCGTTGAAGTCATGGCTCCAATAGGACGCATAATAATTCGTCCAAGAATATGACCTGACAAAATAACTGGAATCATGGCTAATCCTGTGACTGTAATCAATACGATTCGAAGTACCTGCAAATAATTTTCTGTCTGATGCAGGCTTTCTGTCACTTGCACATTCACAACAGAACCGTCCGTCCAGATCACAGGAATAGATACGAATACATACCCATTCGCATTATACGTAATTTTTTGAGATTGTAATTCTTTACTATAGCTTACGGTGCGCTTACTTAATTCTTGTTCCGAAGAAGAAGTTACGACTAATGAATTATTTCCTTTTTCAGTGACAATACGGATCATTCCATCTACAGGAACATAAGCACGTAATAGATCGGCTGTGGTCATCGAACCTGCGGTTTGCCGAATATTGTCCGCTGTTTTGTTGGTCTGTGATTCCACTCGTACCAATTGTTCATTGATCGACAAGCGGCTAAACACAATATAGACCAGCACATTCGTTAAAATAAATAACAAGGCAAATAACACCGAAGAATACAAATGTATTTTACTTCTTAGCTTCATCCTGTATCCTTTCTGTTAACTATTATCTTTAATAACATACCCTACTCCGCGTACCGTATGAATCAGTTCGCGTTCAGGATCTTGATCTACTTTTTTGCGTACATAACGGATATAGACATCTACGACATTAGTATCTCCGTAATAATCATATCCCCAGACCGCCGTGACAATCTGATCCCGATTCAGTACTTGCCGTTTATTCTTGAGCAAATAAGCTAACAGATCAAATTCACGTGGCGTGAGCTCAATCTGTTGCTCACCTCTGATCACTTCTCGGGTTCCTTCGTTAAGGCGTAAGTCTGCTGCGGTTAACCAGACTCCATCATTGTCTTCGATAACAGGAGCAGTCTGTGGACGTTGCCGTAGAGCTGCACGTACACGAGCTAATAATTCTTCGATTTGAAAAGGCTTGGTAATATAATCATTCGCTCCCAAGTCCAGACCGGCTACTTTATCTTCAACAGAACTTTTGGCGGTTAATAAAATAACGGGTATATTTCCACCTACACCACGAATCCGTCTCAAAATTTCGATACCACTCATTTCGGGTAACATCACATCTAACAAAATAAGATCATACGTACTTTCTTGATACAGATCCCATGCTTGTGCTCCATTATAGGCTTGTGAAATATCATACCCTTCTGCTTCCAGTTCAATCTGCAACAGTCGAGAAATTTTGTGTTCATCTTCTACGATTAAAATATGTTCCTTCAATCTCTGTTCCTCCTTGTTGCTATAGCTACTCTGTATTCACTTATCCTTTATCATAACAGACCGTGCGATGTTCACGAAATTCAGTTGTTGCGCTAATGAATTATATCGACAAAAAAAGGATATCCTGCTTGAACAACGATAGGCATGAGACGCTATCATTGCAGTCAGGATATCCTGTAGAAGAAGTTTATATCATTAAGATTTGTTTTTATCGATCAGCATGTCTTTGATTAATCCAATCTGACCAATAATTGATTCAGGATCATAGTAAGCATAAGTGTCATAAGGTAACATATAGACCTGTCCTTTTTTCACAGCCGGCAAGCTTTTCCATAAAGGGTTATCCAGAATAGAACTCTTATCGACCTGTTCCGCATCATTATTAAAGCAAATAAAAATATAATCAGCATTCGCATATTCTGGCAATACTTCAAGGGAGATATCTTTGATCTGTGCATCGCTATCAATTACTTCTTTTTGCACGATATCTAATGGTTTTAATTGGAGTGCATCATAGATAGCATATCCGCCACGCCCATAATTTTCACCAAGTACAGCTATTTTTTTACTCCGTACATTGATAAGAGCTGCGGTTTGTCCCGGTTTTACTCTATTTTTAATTTGTTCACGTGCTTGTTCAGCTGTCTGATCATAGCGATCTAACCATGCCTTTGCTTCTTTTTCGCGATTTAATAATGTACCGAATAATTGTATTTCTTCTTTGGGATTATGGTAGGAAGAATAAGGAACATAGATCGTTGGAGCAATTTTGGAATATTCTTCGTATTTTTCGACATCAAAATCGTTAATAACGATCAGATCAGGATTTAATTCAACTACTTTTTCCAAAGAAGTGGGTGTACCAATATCACTAATCGATTGTTCTTGTTCTTTCAAAAATGGACTGCCCATCCACCACTCTTTGTTCGCCCCTACAGGAGTCAGTCCAAGTGCAATCAGTGTTCCATGGTAATAGGTAGATACAATTCGTTTGGGGTTAGTAGGGATAGTCACTTTCCCTTTAGCTGTGTCGATCGTTCGTGTTGCAGACTGTGATGATTCTGTGTTCGTCTGTTGACTGTCTGTTGCTGAAGTAGTACTTGTACGACCACTACAAGCTCCCAATACCAGTGCTATACATAACAATAGTACACCTGTAAGGATAGTTTTTTTTGTATATCTGTAATAATTCATAATGTCCCCCTGCGATTTAATTGATAATCATTCTCAGGTGGAATCATAACAAGTCTATCGTATAACGTCTATGCACAAATATGATCATTTATCATGACAATCATGATATGAACTGTTGTAACCACAATTGTAATTGTGCTTCTTGTGAACAAGGATCAAATCCATAAAAAATATTGCGATCCATAGTATAACATTGTCGATTCTGTACAGCTGCTAATTGTTGCCACTCTAAAGATTCCATTACAGGCTCCAAAGCGACTTCTGATGTGCCTTCAACTGGATAATAAATCACAATCATATGATCTGCTGCATATCGACTTAATTCTGCTAAAGTCACTTCTTTACTGATCAAATTCTGATCTATAATATCTTCTTGTACGATTGCAGGAGGAATATGATGTAACTGTTGATAAATAAGTGGGCCACCCATACTGCGCCGATCACCGTATACATATATTTTTTCCGAGACGATTTTGTAGATACCTACTGTTTCTTCCATACCGATAAAAGATGATAATTGTTCTCTCGCTTGCTGTATTTGCCGATTCCAATCATTTAACCATTGATGTGCCTGTTCTAGCCTGCCTACCTGCTCCGCTAACCACAACCATTGTTGTTGCCAGTTGTGATGTTCAATAGAGAGAGTTTGTACAGGTACATATTCTTCTAATATGGATCTACCTAGATTATCTTCATACGCAAATACAAGATCTGGCTGTACATCATTCATCGTCTGTATAGATTGCTCTAGACTATCATGCAATACAATCATCGTGCTTAGATCCAGATGTTGATGATACTTCTCCCATTTCCATTGTTCCAAATACCCTGCTTGGGGAACCATACCAAGTTGAAGAAGCATCGCTGTAAAAGGATAATTCCACGTAGCATACTGCTTCTCAGACGATTGATACTGCTTGGGCGATAGACCAAATAAAGACTTAAACCGACGGCTAAAATAATGCTCATTCGGATATCCGTTACGTCTAGCAATCTCGCTAATACTTGCACTAGAATATTGCAGGTCTTTTTTGGCGGCATTCATTCGCCAGCGGTAGACATAATCGGTAAACGAAATACCTTTATGCTTACGGAAAATACGAGAAAAATGTTCAGGTGTAATCCCTAAGCGAGCAGCGATAACCGTACGCCGTATCTCTTCACGATAATACATCCTTACCTCATCTGTAGCCTGCTGTATCATATTCAGATTAGTTGCTTCTGTCCCTGATGAATGCTGGTTCCATATCAAATGTAATAGTTGATAAAAAAGCAGTTGGCTATACAGCTCTTTTTCTACAGACAGTTCTTTCGGTTGATCTACGGTTGCTAGTAATTCTTTGCCTAAGCGCTGCATTTCTAAAGGGGAATGTACAGGTATGATCGTAGCTAGACCATCGCTAGACCAAGAAGAAGATGCATGCTTATCTACATTTTGGAACATAAGCTTCAATAGCTGGACAGGTTGTGAAGAATTATTATATAGAAATACACCACTTCCAGCCGGACAAAATAAAACCTGATCCGCTTTGATCGTAAAGTGACTGCCTTGAAGCTGGACATCTGCTTGTCCTTCTTTGATCATCATCAAAGTATCGTATTCTGCAACTGTCCATTCTTTAGGATGATGATGCAGATAAGTGATGATCGTCAATGACAAAGGAATCCATACTTTGCGAGATAAGATATGCGTATGTTGTTTGTGTTCAGGAATAGATACATCGTTTGGATTGGAAAATGGATAACGATTTTCTTTTAACTGCTTGGTAATAGTGCCGACTTCTTGGTCAGACAATTTACCCAAATATTTCACAGTACGATGCTTGTTCTTGCCTTGTTCATCTCGATACGATTCTACAATACGATAATACGTATATACATGTCCTTGCTTATGTACCTTTTGCTTTTTCAAAAACATGATCCAATCCCTTTCAAGTTAAGGTCTACAGTTGAGGACTATAACCTATAATAAAAGTACCTGAAAAACTCAGGTACTCGGGTCTAAATCCAGTCTATTATTCGTTTCCCAAATATAATGATTATCATTTAGTGATATCAAAGAATAAAACAGTACGTCAAAATGATAATGGATCTCACAAAATCATGAATAAAAAAACGATTAACTAGCCAATAATTTTCTGATAACTAGCAATATCGAGCCGACGACCAAATTTATAACCAACTTCACGAAAATGAGCACATTTCTTATAGCCATATCGTTCAAATAAAGCGATACTATTTGCATTTTCTGTACATACCGTTGCAATTAACACATGAAATCCACTTGCAACGCCTGCTTGTTCTAGAAAAGTGAGCGATTTTCCGCCTAATCCTTTGCCTGTCTGACCGGGCTTTAGATAGATCGTGACTTCTGCTGTAACATCATATGCTTGTTTATTTTTGTGTGGAGTGATTAAGATGTAGCCAGCGATTACAGGTGTAGGTTCAGCATTAGAGACTACAGAAGCATCCTGTTCTTCGATAATCACATAAGACTTGTAATGAGCAGGTACATTCATAATCTGCGCGCGCATCTGTGCCAACGATAACAATTCCGTATGAAAAGATACGGTTGTATGCTCTACATAATGCTTATAAATCGAAAGCACTTCAGGCAAATACTGTTCTTCTATCGGCTCAAATCGAATAGTACTCATCTCTAACCAACCCCTCTATTCACAAAAAATAGTGCATCATTCTTTGCTCTGATAGTTGGAATCAAATTGTTCTTCAGGCAAGTCAAATGAAGCTAGCTCTCCTTGAATTCCATTCCCAGATTAATCAGCTACAATCGCATAGATTTTGGCATCGTGAAAGCGTCCTTTAACATACAAGTTTTTACGCATTAAGCCTTCATATTGCATGCCGACTTTCTCCATGACTCGTGCAGAATTAATATTATCAGGCATACAACGAGCTTCGATCCGTACCAATTTCATTTGATTCCAGCCAAAGTCGATAATTGCTTTCATCGCTTCTGAAGTATATCCACGATTCCAAAATTCTCTAGAAAGAGCGTAACCGACTTCAGCTTTAAAATGTTTGGTATTCCAATTGATAAAGCCCATTGTACCGATCAAGCGCCCGGATTCTTTATGTTCAATCCCCCATTGAGAGACAGCGCCTTCTTCATATTTTCCAAGTAAAAAGGAAATAAACTGTTGGGTCTCTTCGATCGACTGGTGTGCATGCCATGTGACATAACGAGTCACTTCTGGATCAGAACCATAAGCGTACATATCTTCTGCATCGTCCATCGTAATCGGACGTAAAATCATTCTTTCTGTTTCCAGTACAGGCAAATTCCCAAAAATATCTTCGATTTTCATATGTATCTGCTCCTTCAAATTGGGATAGGTTATATGTATTTTACCATATATGTGAGTAAAGCGTTGCTAACAAATATGATCAATGTTCATACAAAAAAACCGTCCTTAAGGACAGCTCCAATTACTGTTATCATCATCTACATTTTCTATTAACTGCGATAACCATAACGTAGATCATTGGCTGTCACAATACCTACCAGATGATCTTGATCGGTAACAATCACACTATCATTGCGGAAATATTCAGCACGCTGCTCTGCAAGCTGCTGTACATCAGTTACATTATGATGAACATCAACAATAAGAGGCTTTTGTGTCATCAACTTCACAATTCGTTGCATCTGAAATTCATCCATGCCTGAACGTCTATTCACACGAAAGAAAAAGCGAGCACACATCACGATACCTACTGGATGATTGTGCTTATCACAGACTACAATACTTTCAGCTTCAGGATAACTGGACATGACTTTAAGCGTTTGTTCACATGTCTGCTTGGTTGTGACTTGAGGAGCACTACGAAGAAGATCAGTAAGGGTTAACGTGTCTTCAGGTGGACGACTATCTGGAAATGAAGGTATCGCTACTGCTTGCAAAGACGTAGCTTCATTTGTTCTCGCTTGTCTCAGCAAGGGCTTCAGCATCTGACTAATCATGATCCATCGCCTTCTTTCTATGATTCAGAGTATATATAAATCGTACTCTTTCAAGATTAAAGGCGATAACGAATCATGTGAAATACATGTAAATGCTATTTGGTAACATTATTACAGATCGTTTAGCGTCCATTCATCACGCCAAGATAATGTAATTGCACCATCGTCTGCTATTTTAATAGGTAACCAGATATAACGTGAATCTTTGAGGCTATCTTTTTTCCAGCGATCTCCCATATAGATAAATTTACCGGGTGCTCCTTCTACCGGAATAATATGTGTGCTTTGCGAACCAAATGTAGTCTGACTATCCGGTGCAAAATTTTTCAACGGTGCCCACGGACCAAAGATATGATCAGCTACTGTATATTTAGCAACATTCGGGTCCCAGCCAGTCGCTCCAGAAGTCACCATATAGTACTTGCCGTTGTGCTTGAACATCGCTGGTGCTTCACGCTGTGCTCCCGGGAATACACGTACATAATCTTCACCATAGACCGATTGATATTCCTGATCCCGTTCTGCTTTGCCTTCTTTGTGCCAACCTGTAATATCAGTATAGTCATCGTTTAACTTGGAAATGTAGATCGTTAGATTCTCTTCACTGGAATAGACCAGATAAGCGGTTCCATCATCATCTTTGAATAAAGTCATATCTCTTGCCATCCCCGGCTGATCCGGTTGTCCATTGTACTCTGCATCTTTAGGTGCTCGATCCATACGGAATCCTTCTCCATATACAAAAGGTCCTGTTGGTGAATCAGACAGCGCATAGCCCGCTTGAGCTTTGGCATAATTAGCAGTTGATGTCGCACTTGGCCCATCGGTATGCATCCACATAACGTACTTGCCTGTTTTTTCATTATAAATCACTTTAGGGCGTTCGATAATGCGATTCGTTCCAATATCATTAAGTATGTTAGCAGTATCTGTACGTCCTGCATATAATTTAGAAATAACTGGATCATTCGTAAAATCATCTTCCGATTCAATGGCTGTTAATGCTAATCCTTTATCTTCCCAATTATAAAGGTCTTTGGAAGCATATACATGAACGCCACGTGCAGGTAAGTATCCATTGGTCTTATCTTCCCCATACCAGTAATAGGTCTCATCTTGCTGATTGTATAATATCCCGCCACCATGTGCTTGAATAGGTACACCATTCGTATCATTCCAGACCGCACCGGGTGTAAAAGATGAGGTATTCGCTACCTGGATTGCTGAAGAAGTATCATTTGTTGTGGCTGCTGAGATCGATGTAGGCATCCATAAAGAAGTGAACAATACAGACCCACAGACAAGAGGTAGCCATTTTTTACTTGTTGACCATAGATTCATTACATTGCCTCCTTTTATTTTGTATACGCTTACAAAAACATATAAAAAATATACTCCTCTTGTTAGGAAGTATATTTCTCATTGTAATAAAAACCATTTTTTAAGTCAAATATCCAATAAAAGGAAAATGTATGACATATTGTTTAATTATTCGCAATCCAAGTCTCATAACGACTGTGATCATTCCACATATGTTCAAAAATAACTGACCATTTTTCCGCCAGATTAGCATCATGAATAGCGACTAACACTTCATCATTTTCTTCGCTTGATTCATCGGTATAATTAAATGAACCTACAGTAGCAATTTGACGATCTACAATTAACATTTTCTCATGCATTTTACCATCAAATGTATTGATCTTAATCGTTGCTCCTGCTTCTATTAATGTTTGAAGCGCTTTGATTTGTGATTTCTTTTCTACTTTAGTTTTATCTGTAAGAATATGCACTTGCACGCCACGCTTTTGCGCATATTCCAACGCTTGAACAATTGATTCTCGTGACAGATTGTAGATAGCTATATCCAGTGTAGACTGTGCTTTATTGATTAAATTAATAATGAGCTGATCCGGCTTTTGTCCTTCTGCTGAAAAGACATAATCAATCGTTGTTCCCGGATCTGTGGGTGTACTTTGTGTAGTCGGTTCTACAGTAGGCTTGGTCGTAGATGATATATGATCTGAATTTTTTTGAAGTGGGACTGAATATACTTCAGGTGCAATCGTTTTTGAAGTGCTCGAACACGCACTCAATACCATCACTGCACTCAAAAAAGTAAAATGAAGCAAACTTATTTTATGACGTAATAAGGTCATTATGGGCAAAATCCTTTCTTTATGCATCAACTTCGATGAAAGAGACCATTCTTCTTTAATGAATACACCCTATTATAAACCAATGCTCTTTCGAATCAAAATAACACTCTAATAAATACCTTTTATCTTCAATAGATATAAAGGACTTCCACCTCTTTGGCACGAATACTATAACCATCATTCACGATTGGGAGATGATTATTAATGATTAAAGGAATCAGTCAGGCTGGACTTGGTCACATTTCACCTGAAGAATTAGTCCGTTCTGCCGCTACGTATGGATTTGGCGCTGTCGATATGAGTACGGATACATTAGTTGCTAAGTATGGATTAGAAGGAACTCAACAACTTTTGAAAGATCATCATGTTGTATTGGGTTCGATAGGCTTGCCTGTAGAATGGAGTCAGACCGAATCCCTTTTTCGTGAACAATTAACCCGTGTAGCTACAACAGCATATCAAGCTTCTTTACTTGGTTGTGAGAGCTGTTGTACATATATTTTACCTGCTACCGATGAATTACCTGCTGCTTATATGGCGCAGAGTATTGTGCGTTTACGTCAGATCGCTTCTATTTTGGATGCATATGGTATTCGATTAGGGTTAGAATTTGTAGGGCCACATCACTTGCGTACTGCTTGGAAATACCCATTTATTCATAGTGTAGAAGATACCTTAACAATGATTGATGCCATAAATCAGACTAATGTAGGCTTACTGGTCGATACTTATCATTGTTATACAACAGGATTTACAGCGGATGATATTCGTCAATTACGTGCAGATCAGATTGTCCATGTGCATATTAACGATGCCAAAGATATTCCTATGGATCAAGTGCTGGATAATGATCGCTTATATCCTGCTGAAGGAGTCATTGATTTGCGTTCTTTTGTTCAAGCTTTGCAAGATATCGGTTATACGGGCGTAGTAGCACAAGAAATTCTCACACCAGAACCGCCTACCGATTCAATCACGTCATTATGGGAACGTTCAGAGCGTGGATTTAATCATGTATTTCAAGCTCTTTCTACGATCTGATCATCTGTTAATTGATTCTATATATTAAGAATTTAATAAAGATATACAAAATAAGCCCCACCATCCGTCTCTTGTACTCATCAGAGATCAATGGTGGGGCTTTACAATTGAAATGTGCTTATTTTATCTATGGCTATCTATTAATGCTGTTGTTCGATGAAAAATGTGCTGTACTCTGCATATCCTATGGTATCCTGATCATCACTTGTTAATTCAAATGGCTCTATTCTTTTTTTCAAATCCACAGCAAATATGCCTACTTTGGCACCTACCCAATGCCCGGGGTGAATAGGTTCGATATGTGGAATATCAATAAAATGGCTACCATCCAGACTATAACTAAATTGAGATAACCCTGCATGCAAAATAGATACCGGAATCTGATCTTCTCTTGCGGTGCTTGCAGGTGCAGGATGATCGTCTTGCTTGGTATCTAACCATACTGATACACGCAGATAGATAGGATTGGATATATGTGGTTGTGAAGGATTAACCTGTAGATCATGCAGATCTGTCTGCCAAATGTCTTCTTCAATCGGATGATCAAGCGCTTGCCCCTTAGCATCTTGATCACTATAGCCTTGTGTTAACGATAAACGATAGTGCTGATCTTCATTCTGCTCTATCGCTAAATACGTATATGTTCGTCCAAATACAGTGAGTCCGAATTTCTCAGTCATCGATTTGGGAGCTATCTGCAATCGGGTCGTCGCTGTAAAATGGGATGAAGGTAACTTCTGTAACAACAATTGTGGAGCATCATACAATACCGCCTTGTCCGGTAAGCCTATTTCACGAGATACAAATGGACACGCATATAATCGTAACTCCTGATGTTCATCATCGGTAGCATACCAGTCTGGTTGCGGATTTGCTTGCCATTGCCACTGTGATCCAAAAGTCTGAGTCGCTCCATCTAATAATTGGATCTGTTCCTCATAAAGTGAATACGGTTGCATAGATGTGATATTCGAAGCTTGATTTTCTGAAGAATATTCGATAGCTGGATTGTTATTACGAGTTACAGGCATACGCCATTGTGATACAGGTTCTCCTGCTGTCTGCCCTTGTTGATACTGCCCGATAATAGGCCAACCGTTATCCCATTGCATCGGTTGAAGATGAGTAATTCGTCCATACGCATATTTATCTTGAAAATGTAAAAACCACGACTCTCCTGCCGCTGTCTCTACCCAACTTCCTTGATGTGGTCCATTCACTTCACTATTTCCTTGTTGCAACACAATCCGATCTTCATAGGGTCCGAAAATATGGTCCGCACGCAAAACAACTTGCCAACCATGACTAACTCCTCCCGCAGGAGCAAATAAGTAATACTTTCCTTCACGTTTGTAACACTTGGGGCCTTCCATAACAGGATGAACCGATCCACCATCATACACAATTTGTCCTTCACCCAGAAGTTCACGACCATCTGCACTCATACGGAACATTTGCAATTTACTTCGAATCCCTGAACGACTATGAGCAAAAGCATGCACAAGATAAGCTTGCCCATCTTCATCCCAAAATGGACACGGATCGATCCATCCTTTGACTTTTTTCAACATATGCGGAGCAGTCCATGGGCCTGTTGGTTGTTCTGCCGAGCACATAAAGATACCTTCATCCGGCGTACTGAAAAACACCCAAAAACGTCCATTCTGATAGCGAAGACTAGGTGCCCATACCCCTTCTCCATGTCTAGGCTGATCATAATCAGACGAACCTTCTAGAAATTCTAACTTGGGCAAAATATAATGAATCAACTTCCAATGTACAAGATCTGTAGAATGAAGTAAGGGTAATCCCGGAACATGCGCAAAACTAGAAGCCACCATGTAGAAATCATCCCCTACCGCAATAGCATCAGGATCAGAATAATCTTCATGAATAATAGGGTTCGTATAGATTTGTGGATCAGACTGTAATGTCATTGATAATATCCTCCTTTAATCTATTATGTTAACGTGTTCATTTCCACTTCTATCATACTCTAAATGTCTATAGAAATTAAAGTATACGCTTACAAATTTAGTAATTCAAACTATAAATACGCTCTCAGTTCAATCATAAAAGCCCTTATAAATTAGACTACTTATTTTATTCAAATTAGTGGTACTGAAATGTATGTAGATGGAGCAGAATCTTTGCTATCTTAATATAAAAAAAGCGCCCTGCGATAAGCAGACGGCGCTTTTTTTATTTACTTTTATATGCAAGACATGATGCGATATGACTCAAGCAGATGTTTAGACGTATGCGTTACGTGTGTACGACAACAACGACTCTACATTCACAATCGGTATAATTTTACCATTCACTTCAAATGCATTCGGCAAAATATCACGGCTATTTACTTCCGGGTTTTCTTTCAACTCTGATTCTTCTACAGTCGCTGTATTGTCTAGCTCATCCACTAGTAGAGCAACACGAGTACGACGAAGCAAAATCATTTTGTCTGTTTCTTTCGGTTCTTCATAAGACACAGCCAATACTTTACGCAGATTAACCAACGGGTACAATGCTCCACGAATCGTGATCAATCCTTCATGCCAATCTTCTGAAAAGGGTAACGGTGTTCCTTTTTTAGCAGTTTGAATTTCATCAATTTCATTAAAGTTAATAGCATAAGCTTGACCTGCTACATAAAATACAATCAATTCGATTTTCATAATGATTAGCTCCTCGAACAATATAATCTGACATTTGCGTATATATCCTTTATCGACCAAATGGCTCATATTCTTTACTACTTTCTCTATTCCTCTACATGTACGTACATTTAACCACAGAAAATACACATTATAGACAGGTCTATTATCTATTTTGATCTATATTCTTGAAATATGTTTAAATAAATGCTACTATTTAGAAAATTAGTGTATGTATCAGTTTATTATTAATGTTTATATAAACTATAAATGTACGTACATATTTTTTAAATCAAACTTGTAAGCGTTACCTGAAAATAAATCAGGATAATGCTATACCACACTTCAAGGAGACGATATCATGACCAACTTACCTGAATTCAAAAATCCGATTGTGGAACAACGAGCTGATCCGTGGATCTACAAACATACAGATGGATACTATTATTTCACAGCTTCTGTACCTGAATATGATCGACTAGACGTAAGACGTGCTCAGACGATCCAAGGATTAGCTGATGCTCCTGCGGTAACCGTATGGCGCAAACCAGACCACGGACCGCTTAGCAACCTGATCTGGGCTCCAGAGCTACATTACATTAATGAGAAATGGTATATCTACTTCGCTGCTGCTGATGTTCCTGAACCGGTGAATGGTACATTTAATCATCGTATGTATGTGATCGAGACAGATGCTGCTAATCCATTAGAAGGTCAATGGGTAGAAAAAGGACAAATCATTACAGAGTGGGAATCTTTCGCACTGGATGCAACCACTTTCCAACATAATGGCACCCTTTATTATGTATGGGCACAACGTGATTATGATATCCCGGGCAATTCCAATCTTTACATTTCAGAAATGGAAAATCCGTGGACTCTTAAAGGTAAACAAACGATGTTGACTAAACCTGAACTGGATTGGGAAGTAATTGGTTTCCTTGTAAATGAAGGTCCAGCTGTGCTCAAACGTAATGGCAAAATCTTTATTACGTATTCTGCAAGCGCTACCGATGAGAATTATTGCATGGGATTACTGACTGCTGATGAGAATAGTGATCTATTAGATGTGAACTCATGGCACAAATCGCCACAACCTGTATTTACAAGTGCTGCTGAAAATGGTCAATACGGCCCCGGGCATAACAGCTTTACCCGTACTGAAGATGATCAACATGATGTACTTGTCTATCATGGACGTAATTACACTGAAATTACAGGCGATCCATTATACGATCCTAACCGCCATACACGCGCACAAGTGATTACATGGAATGAAGATGGTACACCGAACTTTGGCAAGCCTGTGCCTGATGCAGGATTTGTTCGTTCTTAAATCAAGATTTGTTTGTTCATAAATAGAGACAACGATATGGATACGGAGATGAGTGAATCATGAAGTTAAACAATATCAAATTACCAAAATGGAATTTTTGGAATTTTGGCGGATTGTTCTTTTTCTACTTTTTAATCTGGGCAGTTGTACTTGCTTTCTTACCGATCTGGTTAAAAGAAGAAGCAGGGCTTGATGCTAGCCATACTGGACTTGTATTTTCAGCAATTTCGTTAATCGCTTTATGTTATCAACCGTTTTTCGGTGTGATTTCAGACAAATTAGGATTCCGTAAAAACTTATTCTGGTTTGTTGTTATTGTTGCTTTATTTATGGGACCCTTCTTTACCTTTTTATTTATTCCACTTCTTCAATATAATATCTGGGTAGGCGCGATTATTGGTGGTATTTACCTGAGTGCTGTTTTCCAGGGTGGTGTTGGGGTCGTTGAAGCGTATATTGAACGTGCTAGTCGTGCCAGTTCAATCGAATACGGTCGTGTACGTCTTTTCGGTTCAATTGCCGGTGCTACAGCGACTTTAATCGGCGGAATGATGTATCTGTATAATCCTATCAGTATTTTCTGGTTCGCGTCTTGTTCTGCGGCTATATTGGGGATTCTATTGCATACAGCTAAAGTTGATCCTTCGGCAAGTGCAGCCGGTGTACCTGCGGATTCGAATGAAGCTTCTAGTGAAATTACCAAAGAACGTGTATTTTCGATTTTCAAACTTAAAAATTTCTGGTTCTTGTCTCTACTGATTGTCGGTACAGCAAGTGTGTACGATGTATTTGATCAACAATTCCCGAACTATTATAATCAATTCTTTGCTTCTCCTGATTTAGGTACACAGCGCTTTAGTGAACTGGTGTCTTTACAAACAGCGATTGAAGCGATCTTGATGATCTTTATGCCATTTATTATTAACAAAATTGGAGCCAAAAACGGACTGTTACTTTTCGGATTATTAACGTTTGTACGTATTTTTGGAACCGCTATCGCAACAGACACTGTCAGCTTATCATTACTTCGTTTGATTGCTGCTGTTGAAATGCCATTGTTGTTAGTATCCATTTTCAAATACATTACAAGCGTGTTCGATATTAGACTTTCCGCTACGATCTATTTGTTAGCGTTTAACTTTGCCAAGCAAGCCGCTATTGTGGTCTTCTCAAGTATTGCCGGTAATATGTACACCAGTATTGGTTTCCAAAATACGTATTACTTCTTGAGCGCCATCGTATTACTGATTACGGTGATTTCGATCTTTGGACTATCCAATGATAAAAACAAACGTGAGCCTGTAGGAAGCGTTACACCGAAGCAAAATAAAGAACGAATGGTAGCTATGCCTAAAGTATAATGTAGCTTGATAAGCAGTATATGTAAGCGTTATTAGTAAGCGTCATCAGAACGATATAAGTTGTTGAAGGTAGATATCATAATACAAAAAAGCCTTTCAGTCTTTTACGCTGAAAGGCTTTTTTATTTTTAATTATTTAGAGAAAATTACTAATACTACATTTCATATAACATACTTTTTTTCAAAAATACTTTTGGTGATCTATATGACTGCTAAAGTTCCTTACTCAACATCTAAGCCTTTTTCCATTTCAGATCTAAAAGAATCGGTGGAATATACTTTGGACTGACAAAATCATATTGTAAATCCATATTTAATTGTCCAAGTAAAATATTAAGATCTTGATCTAATTTTAATTTCCATCGATCACTGACCACAGCCTCGTTTTGGTTTACACAGTTCATTGCTTGTTCCCAAGACATACTGAGATCGAAACTATTATTAACACTATTAATATATTCGTTGTAATTCTGCTGTTGATGAAGTTCAGTTTCTTGGTCTATTTCAGAGTCCCATACCAAATCAAAATCTGGACCATGCAAACCAGATTTTTCAATAAATTCTTTAAATTCATCAGATACAAAACAGTACTTACTTGGAAATTCAGGAATTTTAAATATTTTATTATTTGTAGTTATAAGTTCTTTATTAAAATATATTTTTTTGTAATTTGTTTTTTTACCTTTTTTTGAAAAATCAGCAATTGATTTATCTTGGTCTACACAGTCAATCACATTAATAATATTAAGAAGAAAAAATGAGTGGTTCTCATGAATAAGAGGTAAAAATTCTACTTCTCCTTCCAAAAAAATTTCAATTTTTTTCTTTGCTTCTATACCTATTACGGGTGCACTAGGAAGAAACGATGGAAAATCTTTATACTTTTTTTTGCTTCCTTCAATAAAAACTTCAAATGGTATCCACTCTTTAATGAGAGATTGACCTCGGATATTATCTAAAAAATCAATCCATTCACCTATAGTCAGTACAATATTTTTTTCACTACTAGTTATTTTCCAAATTTTCATTTTTTTCCTCTACTCTAATAGATTTTCAAAAATAAATTTCACTTTTTTTATAATATTTATATCATTATAACGAATTAATTGCATATTTAATTTACTATCACCATTATCTGTAGGGTATAGATAGATTAATATTTTATGCAACTTATACATAGGCATCTATATTAATTAAAAAATTTTGTTTTCTCTATAATTTTATAACTATAAAAGGGTTGAATTTACAATTCATTTTGGTACAATATGGTTTGGTTATAAGAACCATACCAATTCAATCTAATGAACGGTTTAAAGGAGTCTACTCGTGAATAATCTAGTGAAAGAACGCTGGTATGCTGTGCTGGGTATTGCTATTGTATTTGGTGGTATTTTGGTTATCAAAGCATTCAGTGGCGATCTATAATTTGAATTCAACTATAACGGCTTAATGCCAACACAATGTTACTGTAGCAAAAAGAGCTTAAACGATGTCGGGAAATAATCACCCATGACATTGTTCAAGCTCTTTTTGTGTATATTTTTAGCATATATCATATATTCGGTTAGCTTGTTAGTATTGCTTGAGATTCAATATATGCTCATAATGAGTCTAATCTTATTCACTTCTTATCTTGGTTACTAGCTATGATATTAGCTTAATTTATACAATAGTTCACCTGAACGTGTATTAGGCTGTGTTGCAGATTGTAGATCATTATAATCATTAATATTGGTTACAATCACAGGTGTAATCGTCTCATATCCTGCATCACGTACTGCTTTGAGATCGAACTCCATTAATAGATCCCCGATCTTCACTGTTTCTCCTGCTTTGGCATGAGGTGTAAAATGTTGACCTTTGAGCTTCACCGTATCGATTCCGATATGAATTAACATTTCGGTTCCGGTGTCGCTTACAAGTCCAATTGCATGTCCACTTTTGGAAACAGAGAATACTGTTCCATTTACAGGTGATACAATTCGTCCTTCTGTCGGTTCGATCGCTACCCCTTTACCCATAATTTCTTGAGAAAATGCAGGATCATTGACAGCGCTAAGTGGCTTCACTTCACCAGCTACAGGGCTGAAAATATCGGTGGCAACCACTTGATGAATAGTCGGTTGGTGAATATCAATGACATTCGATGCTGCTACCTGATGACTTGTTGCAGATTGACTATTACCTTCAGTATTGGCAACCGGAGTAGATTCAGACTCTTCTGTCTTTTCTTTAATTCCTGCAAAATAAGTAATCGCTGTTGCAGATACTAGAGCAACGACACCACCTAATAGTGCATAGATTAGTGTACTGATCGATGGGCTGATAAATGCTGCTACACTCGGTAGACCCACCAATCCGGTAATCACGTACGATTTAACATGGAAGATACCCATAAATGCTCCACCTATCGCTCCACCGATTAGAGCAGCAATAAATGGTTTTTTGAATTTCATATTGATACCATACATAGCAGGTTCCGTGATCCCCATAATAGCAGTTAAACCTGTAGAGAAGCCAAGCGATTTGGTTTGAGCATTCTTGGAACGAAGACCTACGCCTAGTGCTCCACCTGCTTGCGCCCAGTTAGCGGCAAACATCAAAGGAATAATAAAGTCATATCCTAATGTTGTAATCGAACCGATAACAATCGGTGTCAAAGCATAATGCATACCTGTAATAATTAACAATGACATCGTACCACCGATTAGAATACTTGCGACAATCGACATATTTTCAAATAACCAAGCGATTCCACCGGATAATCCATTTCCGATAATAGACCCTAATGGTCCAATAGCAATCAATGTTAAAGGCACCATAACTAACAATGTAATCGTAGGTACGACTAATAATTTGAGCGATACGTGAGTAAAGCGATCTACTACCTTTTCTACATAAGAAGCGATCCAGATCGCAATCACGATCGGAATAACTGTCGAAGAATACGTTGCTGCTACTACTGGAATACTAGCAAATGTTACCGCTTGCCCTGAACCCAATAATGCGGTGATCGTCGGGTGCATAATAGCGGCTCCTAAGGCTGCCCCGATATACATATTACTGCCCAGCTTACGAGAAGCACTAATCGCTAGAATAATCGGTAAGAAGTAAAATGCTCCATCTCCGATGGCTGACAAAATAATGTAAGTAGAGCTTGTGTTAGACATCCAGCCTAAGGCTACAAGGATCGCTACGATCCCTTTGATCATCCCTGCGCCGGTAATTGCAGGTAAGATCGGTGTAAACATACCTGAAATAAAATCAAACAGCGTACTGATTGGATTCTGTTTCTTTTTGGGTTTGGATGAAGATGTATTTTCAGTCTGCCCTGCTCCAGGTATCTTTTTGATTAATTCTTTGTATACATTGGCGACTTCATTTCCAATAATAACTTGAAATTGACCGCCATTTTTCATGACACCCATTACGCCGGGTGTTTGTTCCAATTGAGCTTTGTTGGCTAGATTATCATCATTCAAGTTAAAACGAAGTCTGGTCATACAATGAGTGACCTGATCAATATTACTTGTACCGCCGACTAAATCCAGTATGTCTTGTGATAATTTCTCTCTATCCATAGTAAGCTTCTCCTTTTTATATAGGGCTATTACGATTAGGATACAAAAAAACCTAAATGCTTATAAATGAGTCAGTCTACACTGACAGTACATACAATGCTTCTATAGCATATTGCATGATCATCTATCCACATTCAGGTTTTGCCTAATTAAAGTCACAATCCCATTCATTGATGTATTTACTTGTGTGAGTTGGTTCATGATACTACCCTTCTGATCGTTCTGTCTGTTCAGCCTTAGTAATCCGTTCGATATGAATCGTGAGATACAGCAATTCATCTTTGGAAAGGCTACGCTGGTGAATTTTGCTGGTGTAGGACTCAATTTTCTGTGCACATGCATAAGCGTTAGGATACTGGACTTTGACCATATCATGTAACGAATTGTCTCCACTATCGCTTACTGTATCATGGAGTACGCGCTGTGCGAAAAACTTTAAATGCGTCAAAAAGCGGAAATAACTTAATGATTCTTCATCCATTTCAAAAACATAATGTCGGGTAACGATTCGTAGAACATCTTTGACGATATTGGTCATACTGATCGTCTCGCTCATCTCACCGTTCAATTGTGAGTTCACGAAATGGAGCGCTATAAATCCACCTTCATCTTCAGTCAGCTCAACACCTAATTTGTCTTCAATCATTTGGAGCGCTTTCATACCGATTACATATTCTTTACGGTATAACTTTTTGATCTCCCAAAGAATCGCATTCCGAATCTCTATTCCTTGTCGATAACGTTCTATCGCAAAATGAATATGATCGGTCAGTGAGATATAAATGCTGTCATGCAATTTGCTTCCGAGTATCGTCTGCGCATATCGGATAATTTCGTCTGAACAATCTACGTATTCGATGGGAATGTCTGATAATAATGTCATCAACTTTTGTGAGACTTCCCTGCTTTCGAGCTTGAATACTTTTTCTACTTTTGTCTCATCCACCAGATCGCCAGGGTGCTTTTTGAAACCGATACCTCGACCCATGACCACCAGCTCCTGTTCAGAAGCATTGATGACTGTGACAACATTATTATTCAGCACTTGTGCTATTTTCATTCCCATCACCTTTTACTATCAAAATAGTCAAAAAGGCAAAACCAAAAATGACTTGGAGCGTCAATTTCGGTTTTGCCTGAGTAATCAGTAACAATCCGTGTTTTTGGTTTTCTGTGAATCCATAGTAACATACGCTCAAAATGTTAGCAACACTTTTTTGTAAGCACTTACTTCACTACTATGTTACAGCGAAAAGCTTTTTAATTCAAGCTTCAATCAGTTCAAACCCTGCTACTTGTACGTGTTTTACATTGGAACCAATATACACTTTGAATTCTCCAGCTTCTGCTACCCATTGCAGTCGTGCATTGCAATACTTGAGCAATTCCTCTGTGATTTCAAATTGTACTTGTGCAGTCACACCTGGAGCTAGTGTAACTTTTTCAAATCCTTTTAGTTCTTTGACAGGACGAACCGTACTTCCGTATAGATCTTGAATATACAATTGTACAATTTCTTGTCCTGCCACTGCACTAGTATTCGTCACTTGAACCGTTGCTATAATCGACTCAGAACGTTGCATAGTAGAACGGCTTAATTCGATAGCGGAATATTCAAATTGGCTATAACTCAGTCCATAACCAAAAGGATATAACGGATCGTTCGGACCATCTAAATATTTGGAAATATATTTTTCGTGTTCATTTTCGGCAGTAACCGGTCTACCTGTATTGAAGTGATTGTAATAGATCGGTACTTGTCCCACTTGCTTCGGAAAGCTCATTGTTAATTTGGCAGACGGGTTGTAATCGCCGACTAATACATCAGCAATCGCATGTCCTGCTTGCGATCCCAAAAACCATGTTTCAACAATACTATCCATATGTTGTTCATACCAATCCAGTACCAGTGGTCTACCATTGGTAAGAACCAATACCACCGCTTTACCGGATTGCTTCGCTAATTCAACAATCGCTTCTGCTAACTGTTGCTGTGGTTCAGGAATCGTAATATCCATACGTGAAGCCGCTTCACCGGACATTTCACTATTTTCACCCAGTGCTAACAAGATCACATCGGCATGACTAGCCACTTCAAGTGCTCGTTCAATTCCACCTACAATCGATTCATTCACTTTGGAACCTTCACTGTATAGCAGACGATCTTCTTGAATGCCTTTGGCTTGTAATCCTTCTAATAGAGTGACTGTATCTGCTCCATATTTGGAAAACTGCCAAGGCCCTAACAAATCTTTGCTATCTCCGAAAGGTCCGATGACTGCAATGCGTGCACTCGATTCAGCCACATGGAGCGGTAACGTTTGAGCTTCATTTTTGAGCAAAACGATTGATTTCTGAGCTAATTCACGACTAGCTTGTAGATGGCTTTCGTTGAAATGATACTCGACTTCTTTATCTGGACGCACATAACGGAAAGGATCATCCATAATACCGATCTGATATTTGTATGTCAAAATACGTCGTACAGCATCATCTAATTGCTGTTCTTGAATCTTGCCGTCTGCTACAAGCTGTGGTAGAAATTGCTCATACGTTTGCGATACCATTTCGATATCCATGGTTGCATTAAGCGATAGACGAGCAGCTTCACTACGATCTTTCGCTACACCATGCGTGTAAATCTCTTCTACTGCACCATAATCAGAGATCAAGATACCGTCGAATCCTAATTCATCACGCAGTAAATCTTTCAAAATCACTTCACTAGCTGCAATCGGAATTCCTTGATAAAAGTTAAAGGCATTCATCACCGAAGCCGCACCTGCTTGAAGACCAGCCTGGAAAGGAGGCAAATACAGATTACGCAACATCCATTCTGAAATATCAACAGTATTGTAATCACGACCGGATTCAGAAGCGCCATAAGCGATAAAGTGCTTCAGACAAGCAATCAATGTTTCTTTGTCAAATAAACTAGCCCCTTGGAAGCCTTCTACTTGCGCTCTAGCAATAAGGGAACCTAGATATGGATCTTCACCTGAACCTTCGACTACACGTCCCCAACGAGCATCACGTGCAATATCAACCATAGGTGCATGGTTATAGGTAATTCCTGTAGCGGTTGCTTCTTTGGCTGCGATTGCACAAGCATCACGAATCGCTTCAATATCCCAACTACAAGACCATGCCAGCGGTACAGGGAAAATCGTTTGGAAACCATGAATAACATCCGCATTAAACATCAATGGGATACCTAGACGAGATTTTTCTACAGCTGTTTTTTGCAATTCAAATACACGACTACTATTAAAAGCACCTAAGATTGAACCTGTACGTCCTTGTTCAACGAGAACGTCTGCCGATTCTGCTTCGATATCGCCACCAAAAGCAAAATCAGAAGCCATACACTGACTCATTTGCCCGATTTTCTCGGCAATCGTCATTTCGCCAAGCAACTGTTCGACTTGAGCTTGAATATTTTCTGGAGTACGTTCGATAACATTATTTTTATGATAAGGAGCAACGACGTTAATCAATTCTTCGCTTAACGATTGTCCTCTACCTCTTGTACCATCAAGCTTCATCACTCCTGTAAAAGGTAGTGAAATAAAGCCAGTAAAGCAATCTTCTTCAAATACCATTTCAATCGTAGCTTCGCCTTCTCCATGCGGCAAAACAACCACACTTCCGGTAGCTTTCAACGTATTACCTTCTACATGGATGTGCTTGATATCTAGAGCAAGTGGTAATGGCTCCATTTGCACGGTCAAAGAGTAATCCTGTGGTGTTGGCTTAGGAGACTCTTGCTGAACCTCAAATAAAAATTTCCACTTGGATGATTGTAATTGTGATGTACTGTTCCATATTCCTATCATTCGTATGCCCTCGTTTCCAATTGCTATTCTCTATTTGTATATAGTGTACTGCTCTAATGTAAGCGTTATGACATTATATTTATGGTATTATTCCTATTTTTTTAGTAAAATAATAAATACCTTATTATTCGATAATAAAAAAAGATCGAGCAAAAATGATTGGAGTTGGACAATGATATGAATAGTCACTGGTTAAATACCCTTAAATTTATGATGAAATGTATACATATTGAGTATCAGATTCCACTTTATCTTGTAGATCAGCATGCTGTACTGATTGAAGAATACCCTGCGCAGAACTTTAACCCTTTGTATACAAGTAAAAGTGAAGGGTTACAATTATTGACTGAACATATTCAGGGCAAGTATCCACTAATTCATGCGACTAATTTTGTAGAACAGTATCTCATTATACCTTTACATTCGTATCCAGATGCTATTACAGATGAAAATGCTAGCAGTGATGCAAATAGGAATGTTTCCGCTTCTGATCTATCTTCTACAGTGCATACTACTTCTACCACGTTGGCAGGTGCACTGATCGCAGGTCCTTTTTTCAATGCGATTGTCCCGGAAGAATTGATCAAAGGCATTATTGTAGATCATCAGTTATCATTCCGTCAGCAAGATGAAGTATGGGCATTTTATAAAAAAGTTCCCTTGATCTCCAAAGAACGTATCTATAATGCTGCGGTCATGATTTATTTTATGCTGTACCAGCAAGAATTAGATATTGCCGAATTGATTCAACATAACTTGCATATTCCTGCTACGTCTATTCACCGTGTGTATTTGGACTCTATTCCACGTCTAGCTTCATCTGAATCCTTAACACATCATGAGAATGATCCAGAATACTCGGCCTCGGATCGTTATCATCATAATCCAGAAATGGAGCGTGTGTTTCTTCAATATATTCGAGAAGGTCGCAAAGAAGATTTGATCCAGTGGGAATTAGGCTTTCCTACCGAAAAATTAGGAGTATTGTCCAAAAAAAGCTTGTTACGTAACGAAAAAAATCTAGGTATCTGCTCGGTTACGCTCGTCACACGTGCAGCAATGGATGGCGGAGTCAACGCCGAAATTGCTTATACGTTAAGCGACTTTTATATTCAAGCGGTGGAAGAATGTGAAAATCCAGCTCAAGTGCATATGACGACTCAACGATGTAATGCTGACTTTGTGGATCGCGTACTGGAAGGGCAAAAGCAACGATATTCGCATGAAGTTAATCTCACACGTCATTATATTTTCAGCCATCTGTACGAACCGATTCATCTACAATATTTGGCAAAAGAAACAAAGCTAAATGCTGATTATTTATCCCAATTATTCAAAAAAGAAATCGGCTGTTCGCCTGTTGTCTACATTCAGCAACAACGTATAGATGAAGCGAAAAAATTAATCAGCCTTTCTCATTATTCACTAGCGGAAATTTCAACGTTATTGCAGTTCCACGATCAGAGTTATTTTACGAAGATTTTTAAAAGGTACACGGGGGTTACGCCGAAGCAGTATCAGAAGAATCGTACGGGTGGGGAACGGATGGGTGTGGGGGTGTTTTAGAGTTACAGCGCTCCGGGTGCGATATTGTTCTTGTCGTCGCTTGTTGTAAATGGATACCTTGATCAACCGCTTTGCGGTAGGTATCCATTTACAAAGGCGAGCGCTTCGCTCTTTCAGAACTATATCGCTCCCTGCGCTCAGTGGACGTTTGTAACTCTAGTGTTAGATATATTGCATGTTTTTAAGATAAAACTGAATTATATTCATTACCTTTAGCAAAAAAATCTGCTGATCTAGTATAACCATAATAAATAAGTGTTTCTTGTTTGGATGTAGACAACGATTTAGCGAAGGAAAAGGAATTATCCGTAAGAAGCGTAGCGTTAGCCTTACAAGTTTTCGCAAGAAAACTACTTCGTAAGCATACACTAAGAATGGATATTTACTGCGATAGAAGTTGTTCAAAATATCCATTCTTAACAGTGATCGAGAGGATAATCATTTTACGTAGCGATGTCCCTCCACCGCATAAAAGAAAAAGAACCCTCCCCACTATCATAATCATCCGCAGACAATCACAATACCAAGAAGGATTCCCTTCATTCACTAACTATATTCAGCTCATTCAATCCATATGCAATATTAAGGACGATCCACAGGTTTGATTTTCCAAATTTCTGACGCATACTGCCCGATCGTCAGATCACTAGAGAATTTACCAGAATGTCCGATATTGTGAATAGATTTTTTCAGCCATTCTTTACGATTACGATAAGCGAGATCAATCTGAACATGAGCTTCTGTATAGGCGGAGAAATCTTTCAATACGAAATATTCATCGTTCATATCCAGAATTGAACGGTACAAAATATCAAATTCATTATTATGATTAGTGAATGGTCCACGTTCAATCAGTTGGTTCATAACTTCTTGAATACGTGAATCGCTGTTATAGATATCACGAGCATTGTAACCACCATGCTGATAATAATCCATCACTTGATTTGCATGTAAGCCGAAAATAAACATGTTATTGTCGCCTAACATCTCATGCATTTCCACGTTAGCACCATCCAATGTACCAACGGTTAGAGCACCATTCATCATAAATTTCATATTCCCTGTACCGGATGCTTCTTTACTGGCTGTCGAGATTTGCTCACTGACATCAGCCGCCGGAATAATCTTCTCTGCTAAAGATACTGAATAATTTTCTAAGAAAAAGACATTCAGTTTGTCTTTCACATCTGGATCATTATTCACAACGTTAGCTACGCTGTTAATTAGCTTGATCGTACTTTTTGCTAAATAATAACTTGGTGCTGCTTTGGCTCCAAAGATAAACGTACGTGGAACCATATCCAGTGATGGCATAGCTTTGATCTGATGGTACAGGTGAATAATATGAAGAATATTCAAGAACTGCCGCTTGTAGGCATGCAGGCGTTTAACCTGTACATCAAAGATCGAGTCGGTATTTACTTTAACATCGTATTTTTGCTCAATATACGACGCTAACTTTTGCTTATTATTCAGCTTGATCTGAGCTGTCCGTTCTTGGAAGCTAGCATCTTCGCTATATTTCAAAATGCCAACCATTTCTTGTGGATGCGTGATCCAGCGTGTACCGATCGATTCACTAACCAACTGAGACAATTCAGGGTTAGCATGCATCAACCAACGACGATGCGTAATCCCATTTGTTTTGTTATTGAACCGATCTGGATATAGCTCGTAGAAATTTTTCATTTCGCGTTGCTTCAGAATATCGGTATGCAATGCAGCTACACCATTGATACTATGACTACCTGCAATCGCCAAATGTGCCATTTTCACTTGATCATCAAAAACAATCGCCATGTGCGCTACACGATCAGGATCGTTTGGATATTTATCCATCAACATTCCGCAAAAACGAGTATTGATCTCTTCAATAATCATATACACACGTGGTAATAGTTCACGTACCATATGAGTCGGCCATTTTTCTAAAGCTTCACTCAAAATCGTATGGTTTGTATAGGAGACCGTTTTCGTTACAATCTCCCATGCAGTATCCCATCCATAGCCTTTTTCATCTAATAAAATACGCATGAGTTCAGGAATAACCAGTGTTGGATGCGTATCATTAATATGAATCGCTATTTTTTTCGGCAATTCTTCATAACTAAGCCCTAATTTATCATAGGTACGCAGAATACTTTGAAGACCAGCAGAACAAAGGAAATACTGTTGCTTCAAGCGAAGCAGTCGTCCTTCATATTGGGAATCATCAGGATACAAGAACTCGGAGATCGACTCTACCGAACGATTGTAATCCAGATAACTGTAATAGTTGCCTCCTGAAGAAGAACTACGACTTGCCATCTCACGCATCGGTTCTGCACTCCACAGACGAAGAGTATTCATGTGGGAAGATTCTTTATTACCTTTGTATCCGATCACCGGAACATCATAAGGAATCGCCCAGACACCCTCATAATCATGAAGAGAGAATTCAAGTTCGCCATCTTTTTCATGAACTTGAACATTACCACCAAAGCGAACTTCTACTTTACGGTCGTCACGACGGACTTCCCATTCGTTCCCTTTTTGTAGCCAGTTATCTGGTAATTCAACTTGATTACCATCCACTATTTTTTGCTCAAATAAACCGTACTTATAACGAATACCACAGCCATGCCCTGCATATCCAAGGGAAGCTAGTGAATCCATAAAGCAAGCAGCAAGGCGGCCAAGACCGCCATTACCTAGACCTGCATCTGCTTCTTGTTCTTCTATTTCAGAAAGAGAAACCCCTAAGTCTTCCAGACCTTCTTGTACAATTTCAAGGACACCCATGTTAAGTAGGTTATTACCTAGTAGACGTCCTATCAGAAATTCAAGTGATAGATAATAGACTTGCTTTTCTTCATTATCTTTAAATTCGCGGTTCGTTGCTGCCCATTCTTTTCCCGCTGATTCACGGATCATGCGACTTAGAATCGTATATACATCTTCACTTGATACTTCTTCTAACGTTTTTCCTAATTTGGACACTACATTATCCTGAAATATACTTTTGAATGACTCTTTGCTTGTAAACAACAGGGCGTTCCTCCTCTATTCTATTTCTATTCTGTATTTAGACGGAAGTGCTCTTCGCTGTAACGTATGGTTTTATCACATCACCAATCAATGTGCGATCACCTGAAATACGAACATCTTTATCCAAGATAACATTTTCCAGAACAGCGCCTGCTTCGATTGTACATTTTTGCAAAATAACCGAATTGACAACACGTGCGCCTTTTTCCACTTTAACTCCACGGAACAGAATACTATTTTCAACTTCTCCACCAATAATACATCCATTTGCCAAAAGCGAATTGGTCACTTTAGCGCTTTCTAGATACTTGGTTGGTGCTTCGTATTTAATTTTCGTCTGTACCGGTTTTTCATGGAACAACTTCATATAGTTATCCGGGTTCAATAGAGCCAGACTGTTTTTGTAATAACTTTCCACTGAATTGATGACTGCATTGTAGCCTGTATATTCATAAGCTGCAATTTTCAGACCATTCGGATTGTGCTGAATCACATCACGGAAGAAATAGCTTTTGCCATGAGCGATAGAGTAACGAACTTGATCCAAATACAATTCTTTATCCATAATAAAGATTTCTAGATAAACATTGCTGTGATCACGTTCATGGTGAAAACCGGACACATATCCATTCTCATCTACTTCTACGCGACGACATGGGCCATGCTCTGGTTCCAATTCAGCTATTTTTTTGTAAACAACAGTGACGTCAGCGCCTTTTTCTTTGTGATACTTGTAGACTTCATTGAAATCTACTTTGTTCACATGCTGTGTTCCACTGTTCACTACAATATCACCAGAACTGCGATGGAAATAATCCATATTATTATGAATATGTTGCAGATCCCCAAGTGAAGTATCGGTTGGATCATGCCAATCCGGTGGCAAGATAAAGAGTCCACCCCGTTTACGATCCAAGTCCCACGGTCTACCTTCGCCTAGATGATCCATCAATGAACGATATTTACGACGAACAAATAATGCGATATCTTCCATACCTGCATACATCATATTCGATAAAGCAAAATCGATCAGACGATAGCGTCCACCAAATGGAACGGCTGCACCGCAACGGAAATATGTTAATTCATTTAATTGGTCTAATTCATGATCCAGGTTGATAACTCCTACGAAGCCCTTCATTCCCATCACCGTCCTCTATATTATAATGACTCATTCGTTATTAGTAAGATTTCGCTCTCATCTTCACGATCCACACCGATTTGTGTGCCATCTGGTAATACCATACCATCATCAATAATCGCGCGGTGAATACGGACATTTTTACCTATTTTAACATTAGGCATAATAACAGAATCAGTAATCATACTACCTTCGCCGACTTCCACGCCAAAGAATAGAACTGAATGATTAATTTCACCATGTACAATACAACCTTCGTTAATAATGCTATCACTGACTTTAGCTTCAGGTGCAATGTATTGAGCAGGCTGATTCGGGCTACGTGTGAAAATACGCCAGTTCGGATCATTCAAATCCAATTCCGGATGTTCGGATAGCATGTCCATATTGGATTCCCATAGACTTTGGATTGTACCGACATCTCTCCAATAGCCTTCGAATGGATAAGCGTACAATGTTTTGTCATCATCTAACAGTAAAGGAATAATATCTTTACCGAAGTCATAAGAAGATGTTGGATTCGTCTCATCTTGAATTAGATAAGATTTAAGCACATCCCATTTGAACAAGTAAATTCCCATAGAAGCAAGAGTACTTTTTGGATGTTCTGGTTTTTCGTCAAACTCGTAAATTTTAAGATCATCATCTGTATTCAGCATACCAAAGCGGCTTGCTTCTTCCAGTGTGACATTGACTACAGAGATGGTGCAATCTGCGTCTTTTTCTTTATGGTAATCCAGCATTTTGCCATAATCCATTTTGTAGATATGGTCACCGGATAAAATAAGAACGTGTTCAGGATCGAATCTTTCCACGAAATTAAGGTTGCGATAGATCGCATCTGCTGTTCCTTGATACCAGCTACTACCTTCTTCGCGTTCATGTGGCGGTAATACAAAGACTCCACCATTTTTGCGATCCATATCCCAATCGTTACCAACACCTATGTATGCATGAAGGACCATGGGTTCATATTGTGTCAATACACCTACTGTATCAATACGTGAATTGGCGCAATTACTAAGAGGAAAATCGATAATACGATAAGTACCACCAAAATATACGGCTGGCTTTGCCAGGAATCTTGTTAGACCTTTGAGTCTTTTGCCTTGACCTCCGGCAAGCAACATTGCTACTACTTCTTTCTTACTCATGGAAAAGCCCCCTTCATGTGATTATCATATAATTTGCAGAGACATGTAACGCTAAGAATCAATGAATCATTTAACGATACCCTTGTATTCCAAAAAAGAAGGAGACCGCCTATTAAGGCATGTTGCACCTATAGATACTACAGATTTTCCTTAAAAACAATACCAGCTATGTTCTGCGCACGGCACGCTTCTACGAATTCAGAAGAAGCTACAATTAGACTGATATCTTCGTTCGAACGAACGAGTCCATGACCTCGAAGCCCATCCGGTTGAAAAGCCACCGAAATGTAATGTACTGGACTTCCATGAATACCCGGAAGTAATGGAATATGTACAGATTCTTCGGGATCAAGACAATTGATAACGGTCAAAATATTGAGCACCTGAAATCCATTCAGCGGTGTTCCGTTCACAGTGACTTCTGCATCTACCAATTGCACATCTTTATCTGCATATTGTCGAATCACATTAGCTAGCCTGGGTCCGACCAAATCTGGACCGTCACTCATAAACCAATCAAAATGCATTAAGTGATTAAGATCGATATCTCCTTGCAAATGGAACTTTGGCGTCTTCGCCCAATCTCGTTGAGGTGTGCCTTTTTTGAAACTCAAATGATCCGGCGAATCATTGAAATTGTACTTAAACCAATAACGATCCGGGTATACATTCGCTGGTGATAGGATATAGCACATACATATCTCTTCCTTTCGGGATCGGCAGACCATTCCATACTATAAATGAATGATAGATTTACCTCATTACTTGATTATAGTATCTATTTCTACACATAGGGTAATTCTCCCTGCTTACTGTTCATATTACCTTACCCTTTTACACGTTGTATGTGAAAATCCTTCGTCTGCCAATCTCCCGGCAAAATATATATACCCGAAAATGTGCATTTCGCCACTTTTAAGTGATTACGATTTTGTTACAAGCTGGCTTATTGCTATTTTATACCAGTTATAACACAATTGGATACTAGCAATTCTATTCTGCTATTATTTTAGATAAGTAGCTGCTATTTCACAGATTTTGCGATTGGATAAAGTAATCTCATCTCGCCTTGGAATAGGCTCCCAGCGTGTGACATCATCTAGCCATGTACGTGGTAAATCGACAGGGCTTTCTGCTTGCCAGCGTTCTAGCCAGACCTCAGGTAGTGATAGTAATGGCGCTTGATCAATCTGTTGAAGTAGTGGATGGTTGCTCATTTCAAGCCATAACAATGACCACGCTCTAGGCACCACGCGCCAGATATCATATCCTCCACCACCAAGGGCTACCCACCGTCCTTCGCACCATTGATGAGCCGCTTCATGGATCATACGAGGCATCTCCCGATAGATCTGCATCGAACAATGCAAATGAGACAAAGGATCAAGTGCATGAGCATCACATCCATGCTGACTAATAATGAGATCAGGACGGGCACGTTCTAACACTTGATGCAGTGTTGTCTCAAAACATTCTAACCACGAATCATCTTCTGTATACGGTTCAAGGGGTAGATTGACTGTAAAACCAAATCCTTCACCAGCACCTCGTTCTTCAACTCTTCCTGTTCCCGGAAATAAATACTTACCAGTCTCATGAATCGAGTACGTGAATACATCAGGATCGGTATAAAAGCACATCTCTACTCCATCCCCATGATGCACATCGGTATCAATATAGAGGACTCTAGCTCCATAAGCTTCTCGTACATGAGCTATAGCAAGTGCCGCATCATTATAAATACAGAAACCTGCCCCTTTCTGTGGCATCGCATGGTGCAGTCCACCGCCCAAATGAAGCGCATGTGTCGTCTGACCCTCCATCACCATCTGCGCCGCAGTTACCGAGCCAGCAGCAATCGACAGCGCACTCTGATGCATACCTGCAAAGTAAGGAGTATCGCCTTGATGAAGACCATATTGCGCAGCATGATCCATCGCTTTTGTGGCAGGATGTTCTACACTTAGTTGCTTTACAACATCGATATATTCAGGAATATGAACTTGTTGTAACAAATGATGATCAGGCAGTTCAGTCGGCACAAAGATTTGGTCTATAGACAAAGCATCCACTTGTTGCAACAGATCACGAGTCAACGTTAATCTACGCTGATCAAATGGATGATTCTGATGAAAAACATATTTTAGACTATCAGGATGATACATATATGCTGCTTTGTCCATCTATCGATTCTCCTTTCTATCGCTCCTAATTAGTACATAAATCGCTGACGGAATCGTAAGCGATCAAATGCTTCTACAGAAGATTGCGGCACATATTTACCTACACGTACCATAAGACAATTGGCAGGATGAGAACATATTTCAGGATCATCTGTCGCGAACCAGACCATATCTACATTTTTCATTAACTGCTCCATCATTTTGCGATAATCCCAGACACTAAGCCCTGTACTTTCAAGATCCCAATGCCAATAGTATTCTGTAGTGAATACAATCATATGATCCAATTGCTCTTCTCGAAAAGAAAGCTGGATCAATTTCTTAGCAATGTCTAGTCCGCGATAGTCATTAGCTACTTCAACTGCGCCCAACTCGATCAAATCTTCCATATTTCCTTCAGACCATCGTTCATATTCATCAGCATAATGAAAAGTAACATAGCCGACGATCATATCACCGTCACACGCCATAATAATACGTCCTTCATCCAATGCCGCAATTTCAATCAATGCTTCCCACTGTTCAGGTGGACGACGAAAAGCATCAAGTTGAGGATGCATCTGCTTGGTACGAATATGTTCTGGAGAGACGGGTCCTTCTAATATCAATGTACACCGAGGAGACACCAGTGTTTCCGTTTGTGGGATTTTCAAATGCTCCATACTGAGATTCCTTTCTGTATTAGAGTATTGAATAAGCTGTGTTTTATAGTATATTTTTTTGATAACGCTTTCTTTATAGTTTTGATTATACCGACTTTTGCAGTAAATGTATGTGTCGATCTACACAGAAAGACCTTCTTAGTCATTAAGAAGGTCTGCTCTATATCCATATTGAATATATTATGATTTAATTTCTGTAGCCAACTTGCGATTGGATAGTGTTGTAGCTGACTTCGGCACATTCACTCGACCTACGATATATTTACCTATTTTCATACGATTCAATATATTAATTGTTAGATACGAGCAAGCGATCCCTCCGATAAATAACAAAGGAATCTCCAAATATCCTAGTGACCAATGAAAAGATTCCACAGCGAGATCCATCATTTGTAGATAGAACCAATGTAACAAGTAAATGCCGAATGAATACTGACTAATCGCAGATAAGATAGGTGGCATTTTTTTTACATGACGGAACGCTAAAAAGAGTACAAAAATCAATAACACTGTGAATAAGATCATGTCCATTCGTTTTGAGCCAAATCCAAAACTAGAATATACATTATTGTACAGAATCAACGCAATCGATACAGGTAATGCGGCATAGATCCATACTTTATACTTTTCAATATACTGCATAAAAGTCTGATAATTTTTACCGCAATAATAAGCAAGTGCAAAGTAAAATACCCAACCTGTAAATGGCATCCAATATCCTCGATCCCAAATATAGGCAATATACTGATTATTGCTAGGCGGTGCTACCAGATTAAAGAAAGCCAAATACCCTACATTCACTACTAGCGATATCATAAGTACCCATTTCGCTGAAAAGCGGTCTATATATTTGTTAAACAGTTGATGTAGAATATAAAACTGGAAAATAACCAATACAAACCATCCGTGATAAGCTCCCAGTAAATTAAATACAACTAGCTTGGGAATTGACCATCCATTTAGAATACCCGACATGATCGCATAAAAGACAGCCATACAAGCAAATGGAATCAATAGAAATTTAATTCGTTTACTATAGAACCGCTTAGGCAAATGATTGGGATATGAATAAGCTAAGACTAATGCGGATATAAAGACAAATGTAGATGTCCCAAACGAAAGCAGTCCAGCCAGAGTCCAGAGTCCAAATTGAATTGCACCTTCTGTGCTTTCACCTGTAGTGAATTTGATCGAATGTAATAATACAACACTCATACAAGCGATAGCTCGGATGATGCCTACCTCGCCAATCGTTTGCCTGGGAGAAATGGTACTTTGTTTCATTACGTGATAAACCTCCTTTTAAGTTAAAAAGTATAGTTAATGCTTAAGATTTCTAGGTACACATCTCTCCTTTTGATTTGCTTGACTATTAGGGTAGACATCGAATACTGGTTCTAAAAGAACTCAATTACTAGCATAATTATTCGTTTTGAATTATTATGTTCGTCTAAAATAGTTAAGTTGTTCAATACGAATCATTTTCATTCGTTATATATTACTACAAAGTTGTAATCTTTTGTAGTCAAAATGTAAATTCATGATTTTTTTCATGATTATGATGTAAAAGTGATTTGTAAAGAAAAGGATATTTCGCTATGCTATACTACAGGAAAATATAAAATTGAACAATTTGTGAAATCGTAGTATTGTTTTTTGTAAGCGCTATATATGGTAATCGCAACACAAGATCGTATCTCAGTAATCATGGAGGTCATTATGGGAAAAGATAACGTGGAAACTATTGCTGTAGAAGCTACACAAGCCAATATGATGGATTATGAAGAAGCCAGTCGTACATTTGACTGGGCTGATGTAGAAAAAAGGTTCTCGTGGCATGAATCGGGAAAAGTGAATTTGGCTTATGAAGCGATAGATCGTCATGCTACTTCTGGGCGTGGTGATCATATCGCTCTTCATTACAGTGATGCAGTACGTAGTGAATCGTATACTTTTGAACAATTACGTCAAGAATCGAATCGTGCTGCTAATATGCTTCGCCAACTAGGGATCGGTAAAGGCGATCGGGTCTTTATTTTTATGCCGAGAACACCTGAACTGTACTTTACACTACTCGGTATTATCAAAATCGGTGCAGTTGCAGGACCTTTATTTGAAGCTTTTATGGAAACGGCAGTTAGAGATCGCTTGGCAGATAGTGGTGCTATCGCTATTATTACAACGCCCAAATTGGTTGAACGGGTTCCAAGTGCTGATTTACCAGAACTTCAACACGTGATTCTTGTAGGGGAAGCAGAAGAAATTACTGCTCCTTATATTGATTTTGCCCAAGAAATGAGTAAAGCTTCTACTGAAGCAGAGGTCGAATGGGTTGATCTTGATGATGGTCTAATCCTTCATTATACTTCAGGCTCTACAGGCAAGCCTAAAGGCGTGTATCATGTCCATCGTGCGATGATTCAACAAGAATACACTGGACGGATTGTACTCGATCTTCAAGCGGATGATGTGTATTGGTGTACTGCTGACCCGGGTTGGGTCACAGGAACGTCTTACGGTATTTTTGCACCGTGGTTAAATGGAGTGACTAACATCGTGCGTGGAGGACGATTCAGCCCGCAAGATTGGTATGAGACGATTGGACGCTATCAAGTGACCGTCTGGTATAGTGCGCCTACTGCTTTCCGGATGTTAATGGGAGCTGGAGATGAAGTTGTTCAGCAATATGATCTCTCTTCACTTCGTCATGTATTAAGCGTAGGTGAACCGCTGAACCCTGAAGTTATTCGCTGGGGTTATCGTGTCTATGGACAACGGATTCATGATACATGGTGGATGACAGAGACAGGTGCACAGCTTATCTGTAACTACCCACGTATGAATATCCGCCCTGGTTCGATGGGTCGTCCGATTCCGGGCGTAGAAGCAGCTATTATTGATGATGCTGGTAATATCCTTCCTCCTCTACGAATGGGAAACTTGGCGATTAAGACACCATGGCCTTCAATGATGTACAAAATCTGGAATAATCCTGCCAAATTTGAAGAATATACACGTATTCCGGGATGGTATATCTCAGGAGATTCTGCTTATATGGATGAAGACGGATACTTCTGGTTTCAAGGACGGATCGATGATGTTATTAATACCTCTGGTGAGCGTGTAGGTCCATTTGAAGTCGAAAGTAAACTGGTAGAACATCCGGCAGTCGCTGAAGCAGGAGTTATCGGTAAGCCTGATCCTGTGCGTGGTGAGGTTATCAAAGCCTTTATTTCGCTTCGAGAAGGTTATACAGCTACCGAAGAACTGAAGCAAGAGATCACTCGTTTTGTCAAAGAAGGATTATCTGCTCATGCGGCTCCACGTGAGATTGAATTCAAAGACAAACTTCCCAAAACACGCAGTGGTAAAATTATGCGTCGTGTCTTGAAAGCTTGGGAGTTAGAATTACCTACGGGTGATTTGTCGACTATTGAAGATTAATAGAAATGCTTAATAGCTGAAATACAGCTTCTAAAGTAGACTCAATTCGTAATACCCAAATAGATAAGATCAAAAAAACCGCCCTTTTATTTAAAAGGCGGTTTTTTGATCTTATTTTTGTAGTTCTTGTTTTACCGAGTCAATCATTTCAGCTAGCTTTTGAATAGGTAAAGGCTTAGATAAAGCACCGTTCATGCCTGAAGCTGAGATCTGTTCCTGATCGTCTTTGAATACATGAGCTGTTAAGGCAACGATAGGAATCATTCGATTCTGAATCGTACTGGAATGGCGAATCTCATCTGTAGCTTGAAGCCCATCCATTACAGGCATTTGAATATCCATCAGTACCAGATCATAAGTCGAATCTTTTTCTAATGTACGAACAGCTTCTAGACCATTTTCTGCAAATTCTGCACGATGCCCCAGCTTTTCTAACATACGCATCGTAATAAGACGGCTAATCCGGTCATCATCTGCTAATAGTATTTTTAAGCTATTAGGATTGGATTCAGCAACCATATCTTCTGGTGGTTCGATATCTTGCACTAAAGGCGTGTATTCTTTGTTCATCCCTTCACTCGTAGACGTATGAGCATAACCCATTGGAATCGTAAATTGGAAAATTGCGCCGATTCCCGGATCGCTATCCACCGTGATCTGTCCACCCATTAACTCAACAATTTGCTGACTAATAACAAGTCCTAGACCTGTCCCACCAAATTTGCGAGTCTGTGAATCGTCTACTTGACTGAAACTTTTAAATAATTTAGGCATGTCTTTTTCTGCAATGCCGATACCCGTATCTTTAACTTTAAAATGAAGCATCAACTTATCTTCAGATAATTCTTGTCCTTCAAGTGAAATCTTTACCGAACCTTCTGCTGTAAATTTGATAGCGTTACCAATCAAGTTATTCAGCACTTGCTTCAGTCGGTGCGGATCTCCTAGCACGATTTGAGGTACACGTTTACCGATATGAAGAAGCAAATCAATCTTTTTCTCTAACGCTAACGGACGATGCGCTTTGATCGTAATATCCATCAACTCATGAATATTATATTCGATATTTTCAAGATTCATTTTTTCTGCTTCGATCTTAGAGAAATCCAGTACATCATTAATTAGTGTTAATAATGTCTCTGCACTATTTTGAACAATTTTCATATTATCGCGTTGTTCTTGATCAATCTCGCTTAATAAGATCAATTCGGTCATCCCGATAATACCGTTCAATGGTGTGCGGAACTCATGACTCATATTAGCGATAAAACGGCTTTTCGCACGATTAGCGGCTTCTGCTAATTCGGCTGCACGTTTAGCTTGTTGCTCCGCTGTTTTGCGATCTGTAATATCAAATTGAATTCCTACAAAATAATGGCATTCACCATTTCGATCAAAAATAGGATCTAAATTAATTTCATTCCAAAAAGGAGTTCCATTCTTTGTATAATTCAAAATCTCGATGACAGCAGATTCTTTTTTATTCAATGCTTCACGAATCTTTTTAACAGCTGCTGGATCGGTATCTACCCCTTGTAGAAAACGACAGTTATATCCGATCGCTTCGTTTTTAGTGTAACCTGTCAATTCTGTGAAATGACTATTTACAAAAACAAGCGGAAAGTCTCTTCTTCGTGCATCTGCAATCGTTACAGAAGATTTTAAATTCTGTACTACATATTCCCAGTCGACTGCTGCTGTTTTAGGATTTATATTCATGGTGCCTCCCAAAGATTTATGTCAAGTTCATCCATTAGTTATATCTATCATATAATTATAGCTAAATTTAAACAAGTAGAAGGATATTCAAACTTTTTATTATAATAAAAAAAGTACTGATTAGCGAGTAACCTCTGCTGATTCAGTACTTTTCATTCTAGTTTATCTCATTTGTTCTAATATTGTGACTCCATAAAAAATCTACCTTTTAATACGTTGTCCCATACTACAGACTGAGAAGCTTCTGATAATGAAGATTGAATCGACTTTTTCATTGTAGCTGATGTTGGCGCTGGCTCAATCATTTTGATATTGGCTTGCTTATTATTCGCATCAAATTGCAATAGTTGTCCTGATTGTTGCCATGATTGCCACACAGGTAATGCCCCGCTATGAATAGGTTGATCATGCAAGAAATGACGAATGTATTGACGGTAACGATGCATCAATTGTACTCTTCCTGCTTGATTATCTTCTTTGTAAAATTGATCTTTAAATAATAATCCATAATTACTTTGTGCAAAGTTACCACTTAAAAAGTCCATATCTACGCCATGAGTAGCTGCTAGGTATTTGGCAGGTGCTTGTAATCCATCTACATCGGTTCCCCATGCAAAACGATACACATAGATCGGTAATGCTTTACTATCTTTGGTAAATGTATTCGCTACTTGATCGGCATTAAACGCGGAATATAATTGACTTCCATATTCGGTCGCTTGCCAGAACTGCTTCTGCTCTGCTTTGTCCCATGTATTTTTGGTAAAATGGTCGCTAAACTTTGGATCATAAGCAGCAAACACATTAAACTCATTTTTCATACTACCAATTAACATCGGTACACGATTGTATTTACCACTTTGTACAACATCGAATCCATTTTTCGGTAGAACATATCCATCTGCAAATAAATGCGGAAATTCAGACATTCGAATCATAACGCTACCTACAGCTTGAACCAGTTGTTTACTATCCAGTGAACGTAGCGTTTGTTGTAATGTAGTAGCATCTGTTTCTTTAAGATACGTGAGCGCTTCACTTTCAGTAGTAACTTTACCTGCTTGAACTAATACTTTCGCTAATTGAGTATTGGAATAAGCTTGCCCTTCCGCTGATGTAGCTGTGGTCATTCCTCCGCTTAAAGGCATCGCTTTGGTAAATAATCCTTTGGCTAGTGGTGAAATGACTAAGGCTAATACATCTCGCGCTCCGGCAGACTGACCGCCTAATGTTACATTATTGGCATCACCGCCAAAGCTACCAATCTGCTGTTGTACCCATTTCAAGGCTGCAATCTGGTCTAATAGCGCAAAATTACCTGAATCTTCTGCTGGATCGCCACTTTGTATTGCTTTGTTGTGAATCCATCCTAATAAGCCTAAGCGATAATTCACAGTCACAACAACCGAGTCCGTGCTAGTAGCTAAAGACTGCGCTTCCAAAGCAGCCGAACTTCCTGTTACATTTCCACCACCATGTAAAAAGACAAGCACAGGCAGGTCGGTTGCAGACGTATGTGGTCGATAAATATTAAGATATAGACAATCTTCATCACCAACCACTTTACCCTCTGCTAATTGAGTACAGATATTGCCTGCTTGGAGAGCATTATAATGCTGTGTTGGAGATGATGAGATCGGTTGAGGTGCTTTCCAGCGTAAGTCTCCTACAGGAGCTTGAGCATAGGGAATACCTGACCATACTAATGTATTATTGTTACCTGCTTGTAACCCTTTAAATATACCTACACTTGTAGGTTGATTTACATTTTCTTCATATTTGTAGTTCATCGTATCACTCTTTGTTTGGTTAGATTGAACGGCTCCTTCTGCGATACCGTTGTTAGATAATATACACATGAATACAAGCAACCACAACCATTGAACTTTTTTCTTCATCATTTGAATACCTCCTTGATTGGCAAATCGTTTGATTTATAGATGTATACAAAGAAAAGCACTAGCTCTATAGCTATGTAGATCAAGATGAACGTAAAAAAACCTAATCCAACCACAGAGGATACACAGTAATGTGTCCTTCTATCGTCAAATTAGGTTTTGCCTGCTAGAGCAGTAACAATCCTTTATATTACAGGTAGTATACACTCTTTTGGTAACGCTTACAATATATTTTGTCGAAAATAGTAAAAACTTGTTCTCTCTGCCTTAAGTAAGGTAAAGAAAACAAGTTTTTACTATCTTGATCTATGAACTAATCTATATTCTTTTGAACTATTGCAAAACACGACGAGCCGTTACATAGTGCTTCACCCAATAATCAAGATCTAGATTAGAAATAGCGATACCGTCCAAACTCACACTATTATGAACTAGCTTGTTATCGCCAGCGTATATGCCTACATGAGAAATCACATTTGGATCTCCACCTGAGAAGAAAAGTAAATCTCCTTTTTGCCATTGTCCACGTTCAACTTCAATGCCTACATTTTTCTGATATTGTGTTCCCCAAGCCAGATCGATACCTGCTTGTGCAAATACATACCGTGTAAATGAAGAGCAATCAAACAATGTAGGTGCTTCATTTTTGCCATAACCATAATGCGTAATTCCTTGTAAAGCTAATGCACTACCCAGAATAAGATCAGCGGTCGCTTCATCCAAAGGTGACCCTGTTGCTAGTGTAGGTGGTAGTGTAACCGTTACAGGTGGCTGGAATGGAACATCATCCACTTCTGGAATTGCATCTACAGGTAAGCTTGTAAGCACAGGTGTGGCTGAAGCTGGTAACGTATACGATACGTAATCTGTCGATACATAACCGATGGTGCCTGTATTATCTTTGATTTTGATCCAAGAAGCACTGGGTTGTTCCAAAGCTTTGAACGTTTCACCGACAGGCATCACTCGTAATACAGCACTACCTGTTTTGGGTTCTGCTCTAAAATTAACACCCCGTTCGATAATGCCTGTACCTGGATCATTGGTACGAGGTACTGTTGTCACGGGTGGTGTACTTGGCGATACGGGCGCAGGCGCACTGGCTTGCGTGATCGTTGGTGTATCTTTTGGTGTCTGAAGCTTAGAAGACGATTGTTCTTGACTGGATACTGTATTGGTAGACGTTGTTGGTGTACTTATCGTCTCAGCGTCTGCTGGCTTAGGTGTATAGTTGATATAACTTGCCGATACATAGCCTGTTTTTACGCCTACTTTGACTCGTAACCAATAACTATTTACTTCTCGAAGTATTTTAATATTCGTTCCAGGTTGGAGTGTACCATACACTGTACTATCTGCTGACGGACCTGAACGGAAGTTAACTGGCAGATTCACTTTGCCTACCGGTACAGGCGTTGCTGCTGCTTCCATCATTTGAGGTGTAGAAGTGAGCAACATAGCCGCTGTCACCAGAGTAATAAGATTTCGTTTCATAGATGCCCTCCTTGAAAATTCTGTTGCGATTGATCTGATGTCTCCTGATGTGTAGAGTCTATGTATTAACCACAAAAATGACAAGTTCGTCATTAGTTTACCGTGGTTAATTACCACTCCATCTTAATAATGAAACAGTAGCGGTCGAATACATTTCCAAAATAACGTTATTCTACCCCTAAATATTCTTTAATACCTGCTACAACAGCTTCTGCTAATTGTTCTTGAAAGGCATCGGTATACATTAAAGCTTCATCTTTCGGACTACTTAAATATCCAGCTTCGATCAATATAGCAGGCATTTTCGTCTCGCGTGTCACATGAAGACTCTTCTGATGAATACCACGATCCGATAATCCTAGAGCTGCCACCACATGTTTATGCACGATTTGTGCAAGGCTCAAGCTACTTGTACGGCTGTAATACATTTCTGTACCACTTGGAGAAACAGCAGAATCTGTACTATTTCCATGAATCGATACAAATACATCGGCATTCAGATCATTGGCAATCTTCACACGATCTGGCAAAGTAGGATAACTATCATCGCTACGTGTTAACACAAAATCGATATTCGGCTCTTGTTCTAATAAAGCTTGAATTTTGAGTACGACTGGCAATGTAAAGTTTTTCTCATATCGTCCTGTCAGACTGATTGCACCTGAATCTTTACCACCATGACCTGCATCAATAACGACTAATTTCTTGCCATCTTTCCCTGGTCCAGAACCCGGTGTGACAGGGACAGCCGTCGAAGGTGTATCGGTTGGAGTCGTATTCGGATCGTTATTAGGATCAGAAGCAGGAGATGTTGAACCGTCTGGATTAGTGATTACAGGATCGGTAGACGTATTCGGATTACCTGATACCTGTGTATTTCCATTATTGGTGGTCGTTCCTGTTCCATTGTTGATTGTAGATGCTGGTTTAATTGCACCATCTAATTCGACAATGACTACACCTTTATTGTTATTGATCACTTTGTATTTCTGTGCGTTATTCAGATCCATCACGACACGCACTGTAGATGGTGCATTACTAAATAATGAATAACGGATACCTGCTACATCTGGATCACCTGCTACATCGACTTTTCCTACATTACCTAGATTCATTACTTTTCCATTTAAAAATGAATCTGAAAAAGCAGTTTTCGGTAAATCAAGCACGATACGATTCGGATTCGTCAGTGCGCTGTATTTAGGTGATGCTGTTCCATTTAACGTCACTGTTAAGCGACTATCACTAAAGCTAATCGCTTGCAAAGCAGAAGCATTGGTTGTATCTGCTGGTGTTGTCGTATCTGGAGTCTTATCAGGTACAGAAGGTTCTATTTTTTTAGGTGTAGTTAGAAAAACCGTTTTGACTGTATTGTCCCATTTGACTGTTGTTCCTGTATTTTCACTGATAAACCGAAGCGGAACAAGCGTTGTTCCATTTTGCAATAAAGGCGCTTCAGGTAGATCAATCAATTTATTGTCGACCGTAGCCACATGACTACCTGCTACAAGTTGTAATGTTGTTTTATCTTTTTTAATCGTTGCTGTCTGTGCCTTATTCGACCAGCTCACTTTGTAACCTAATTGTTCTACGATAACACGTAGCGGTACCATCACTGTTCCATCTACTGTCTCTACTTGTCCGCTTGCAGGTAGAGCTAACTCTTGCCCATCCAAATTAATATGAGTGCTCGCTGTAATGGCAGCATGTCCTGTCGAAGGCAAGACTACCATCAAAATCATGATCAGAGTTAGCATCCATAAACTTATTCTTTTCATATCATCCCTACCATTCCCTGGTTCACATTATGTATGATGCGATGTCCCAGTCATTATTGTGATACAAGTGCCTATCCGATGAGTTCTATTGTGTGGGTAAAGGAAATACTGAATACATTATTTATCGGTAAGTTCAGACATAACCTTTAAACGATCGACACATTTTTATAACATTCTTGTTATTTATTTCGCCAATTGGGTATACAACTCCTTTTAAAAAGAAAAATCGTTTATAAAAAGAACAACTTTGTTAGCAAATAAAGGCATTTTATACGTAATGTTTACTATGTAGTAACAGTACTATCATAAAGTGTATGTCTACCGTTTGTAAATAATCAATATATATTTTTTAACATATTGTGTAAAAGCTATCTTTATATAGATATGATGTTTGATGTTCACCTAACTATAGAAATATTCATTTAACGAATCTTTATTGTCAAAAGTGCTAAAATATTGAGTTTTTATAGGTACCTTTCCTTTGACCTGCAAGCTACAATAAATCTTGTTCCTTCGCAAAAGGAATCTTTTTAAAACGTTTAATGTAAACGCATACAATCAAAAAGAACTGAGGAGGTTATTTATGTTCAAGTGGTCTGGTAAAATCATGAAACGTATATCCGGGGTTGTATTGAGTCTTTCTATTCTAACAGGATTAAGCTATAGTGTCGCTCCACTAACTTCTACAGCAGATGCGGCTACATTTGCCAAAGGTGCTGATGTTGGTTGGTTATCTGAAATGGAATCGTATAACTGGGCTTTTTATAATGATGCTGGCGTTAAGCAAGATGCTCTACAAATTCTTAAAGATCATGGAATGAACTCGATTCGTCTACGTGTATGGGTTAATCCTGCTAAAAATTTCTCTAATAAAGCAGATGTGATCAAACAAGCGGTTCGTGCTAAAAAAATGGGTTTCCGTATTATGATTGATTTCCATTATAGCGATGTCTGGGCTGATCCTGCTCATCAGACCAAGCCTAAAGATTGGGCTAGCAAAGATTTTAACGGATTAATGAAAGCTGTCTATGATCATACGTATGATGTGCTGACTGCTCTCAAAGCGCAAGGAGTTACGCCAGAATGGGTACAAGTTGGTAATGAAACGAACAACGGTATGCTCTGGGAAGAAGGACGTGCTTCTGCTAATATGAAAAATTTCGCCTGGTTAATCAATTCCGGGTATGATGCGACAAAAGCAGTCAATAGCAGTACAAAAGTGATTGTTCATTTATCTAACGGCTATGATAATTCATTGTATCGCTGGATGTTTGATGGACTCAAAGCGAATGGTGCTAAATACGATGTCATCGGAATGTCGCTTTATCCAGAGAAAAGTAATTGGCAAGCTTTGAATCAACAAACGTTAACCAATATGAATGATATGGTCGCTCGTTATGGCAAAGAAGTCATGGTCTGTGAAGTCGGTATGGATGCTAGTGATCCGGCAACGTCTAAAGCTTTTTTGACCGACATTTTGAACAAAACACGTTCTGTCTCTGGTGGTAAAGGATTAGGTGTGTTCTATTGGGAACCTCAGTCTTACGGTACGTGGTACGAATATACTAAAGGTGCTTTTGATGCTAAAGGGAAAGTGACGATTGCTTTAGATGCGTTTTTGAACTAAAAGCTGGGGTCGGTTTCGTGTTGAAAAGGGAGAGTGCTTCAGGGGCAGTATTGTCCTTGTCGTCGCTATTGATAGGAACTATTTAATGAGCAGTCGGAATATGTACAAAGAAAAGAGCTATTGGGGCTGTATTGTTGACAGCACAATAGCTCTTTTTTAGATGAACTAGGTTATATCTGTTCGGGTTGGACTAGGTTCCAGATGTGTAAAGATTGTACTTGGGTGATACCGTTGGAATATAACGCAATACCTTGTGATTCTGGTTGTGGATAGATGCGTCCAGTCATTACTTTTTCGCCATCTTGTAAAAACACTTCCACTGAAGATAAGTCTACAAAAATGCGTAGGTGTAGTTGACCTTCGGGTGTAGTTAGCGAAGCGATCCGCTCACCGCCTGGTCCGATACCCGATTGGTCACGATTAAAGCGGAATAATTGTTCCAAAGGTGAGTAGCTGAGTACTGTTGTTTCTGCTTCACCTGTACGTAAATGTATAGCAAATTCTTCGGATTTGCTGACGTCGATATTCAGTTCAATCTCGTAACTTTCGCCTCTGTAATCCAACACTTGTTGTCCTTGTACTTCAAATGATTCTGCATGTAATCCTTCTAAGCGAGATTGCTCCAATTCAGCAACAGGACAGAACAATAAGCGTTCACCGTCACGGATAACTTCGCGTGGTAACGTCATCGCTCCTGCCCAGTGATGTCCATTTTGGGTAGGCATTAATGCTTCCCAGCTGTCCATCCAACCGATCATGATACGTCTACCTTGCTGATCGAGTGTAGTCTGACAAGCATAGAAATCAAAGCCATAGTCAATCGGAATATACTGTTTATAATCAAAAATGCCTGTATCAGTATCAAGCTTACCTAACATATATACAGTGGAATGTAAATTATGATAATTATTTCCTTGCGGCGACATTCGTTGTGGAGACATCATTAATACATCTATACCATCCAAATCGAACACATCCGGGCATTCCCAGTTGTCGCCCAATGTACCGTCGCTTTGTGCCATCACATTCATATATTCCCATGTATGAAGATCCACCGAGCGATAAAGTAAAATCAATCCTTTACCTTGATCATCATTGGAGCCAAGCACCATATAAAATTGTCCATTCCGTTCAAATACTTTAGGGTCACGGAAATCTTTTTGACTGGTATGTGCAGGAATCTGATCGGTATTAATGACTGGATTATGAGCATCTTTTGTAAACAGAATACCATCTTGTGATATCGCTAGATTCTGAACTTGATAATAGTCTTTGGTAATATCAGGTCCTGTCATAATATGCCCTGTATATAGTAGATATAGACTGTCCTTATGCTCTATCGCACTTCCTGAAAAACATCCATCACGATCATATTCTTGATCCGGTGCCAGAGCGACAGGTAGATGTCTCCATTCGATCAAATCTTTACTGACTGCATGTCCCCAATGCATGGGTCCCCATACTGGTTGATACGGATGATATTGATAAAATAAATGATATTCCCCTTTATATTGAACAAAACCGTTAGGATCATTGATCCATCCAAATTCACCCATAAAATGATAATGCAAACGATATTGATCGACCAGCAAATGTTTGGACTCAGCAACAAAACGATTGGCACGTTCGATACTATAACTCATTTTTTATCTTCCCTTCTTCTATTTAATAAGAAAAGTAAATATGGTTCGAGTAGATATCTATAAGTGACAGGGTGTCATAATAAGAGTATAGATTGCCCGGAGCATCCTATCAATCGGTTAACATACATTTTATAAAAAACCTCCACACTACAGGGTGGAAGCTCTTTCAATAAGCTCAACATCTAATTGATTTTTGATCACATATTCTTCTTTGTTTATTTGTTGACTTAATAACTTAATCGCTAATTTCCCTATGTCTTCTATAGGTTGGCGAATCGTTGTTAAAGAAGGTGTGATCCACGGTGCGATACTGACATCATCATAGCCGATAACTTTAATTTGTTCAGGTACCTTGATGCCTAGCTCTATACATTCTTTGATCACATAAGCTGCAATAATATCACTGGTTGCAAAAACGCCATCCAGATCGGGATGATCGGCTAACAATTGACGAATCATTTTTTGATATTCTTGGTTATGAAAGACATTCGTATCTGTTTCGATAACAATATGTTCAACATTATGTACATTGACTACATTCAAAAAAGCTTTACTTCGCTCATTTGCAAGTAAATTCAATTGTAAGTTTCCACAAATATGAGCAATCTTTCGGCATCCTTGCTTAATAAGCAATTCGGTTGCCAGCTTGCCCCCCATATAATTATCAGACGAAATGTAAGGAATATCTCCTATTTGACGGTCAAACGTAACAATAGGGCTTTGCACATTCTGATATTGTTCTGTCTCCAGTGTATGGCTACTCATAATAATGCCATCTACTCGATTACCTCGCATCATATCAATATATTCTTTTTCTTTAACCGGATCTAGATGAGAGTTACATAACAATACCTTCATTCCATTTTCATAAGCATAATATTCAATCTGACTGGCAAATGCTGCGAAAAACGGATGGGATACATCTGGCACAATTAATCCAATAATATTGGACTGCTTGTTTTTGAGAGAACGTGCAATTTCGTTAGGCTGGTAATTTAAGTGTTCCATCGAAGAGTACACTTTTTTACGAGTCTTATCACTGATATAACCCCTGTTATTGAGTACACGGGATACTGTTGTTGGAGTGACGCCAGCATGTTTGGCGACATCATGTATGGTCGGCATGTCTCTCCCCCTCTTGATAATTTGAATAATAAACAATAAATGTAAACGGTTTAACTTTCTCTTTATAGCGATATGTGTTTCTTTCAGATTTCAATATATATGAAAGCTCAACAATATTCAATGTTATTTTAATTGTTTCGACATATATTTTATTTTTAAAGCATTTTTACGACAATTATATATCAAATTAAAGATAAAAATTAAAATACATATAAAAATAAGGAAGGAATGAGTGATCCATTCCTTCCCTATTTTGATCTATTATAGGCTTCTTTTCAGTACACGAATTCCATATGCTGGAATCTCTATTTCTTTAGGTAATTCAACATGTTCTTGATCTTCTAATAGATCATAATAGGTCTGTTGATCCAATGAAATAGATTGTGCAGCAGAAGTGTAATTCTGAATAAACAGAAATTCATCTTTTTCATTCATACGTGAATGGGCAGTGACACCTTTAGGTAAATCTCCTGCTAATGTACGCTTGATTTCTTGACGATCTGTTAATTTTCCGATAAATGCATCTAAGAAATCATAGTCTGTACGAGCTGCAATATAGTAAGCTTCACCTGCTCCAAATGTATTGACTGTTAGTGCTGGACGATCTGCATAGAAGTCATTACCGTATACAGCCAATGCTTGTGCATTTTCCAAATGGATAAGATCACAAAGTTCTTTCACATCATATGTTCCTTGCATTTGTAATTCATTGTTATCAGACATTTTCAAATGATTGCGCTCATGATCATGCAATCCATCGATTTCTTCTGACCAGATCCCTAGTACGTTGCGTAAAGGGCCCGGGAATCCGCCAAGGAAACATAAATCGGTCTCATTTACGATACCTGACCAGTACGTACTTACGAGTGTTCCGCCTGCTTCTACAAATTGCTCCATTCGTTCGCCTACCCCTTCACGTACCAGATATAACATAGGGGCTACAACGATTTTGTACTTGGACAAATCTTGATCCATATCGATCACATCGACAGAAATACCACGTTCCCAGAAAGGACGGTAACAATTAAGTACAGTCTCATCATACTTCATACCGATATTACGAGGACCTTGACTGTCTTTGATTGCCCAACGATTTTCCCAATCGTAGATTACTGCGACTTCTGCATTCACATGGCTGCCGACGATATCTTGCATACTGGATAGCGCTTGCCCCACATCTTGTACATCTTTAAATACACGTGTATGTTCATGTCCTACATGATCGACTACAGCACCGTGGAATTTTTCGCTTGAACCACGACTTTTGCGCCATTGGAAATACTGTACAGAATCTGATCCGTGTGCAACAGCTTGTAGTGAAGATAACATATGCATATTAGGTCGTTTATTTTTACTGACTTCTTGCCAGTTGGTTAAGCTTGGTGTACTTTCCATCAATAAGAAAGGTTTTTGTTTGATCGAACGAACAATATCATGCATAAATGCAATACTTGCTCCCTGTACTTCATCTCCTGCTTGATCATGCCATGTTGGGTAACTATCCCAAGACAATACATCCAACAGATCAGCGAATTTCCAGTAGTTCAATCCATCGAAATTCCCTGTAAACATAAAGTTAGTCGTTACAGGCAGTAAACGATTGATTTTGCGCAAAGGTTCGATTTCATGACGGCAAAAATCTACTGTCTGATCGGTAACAAAACGACGCCAGTCTAAGTTCATACCATGCACCTGAGTCTCACCATGTGGAGCAGGTGATTCTACTTGAGACCAATCGGTATATGTATGACTCCAGAAGTTCGTCCACCATGCTTCATTTAGAGTATCAAGTGTTGTGTATTTGTTTTGCACCCAAGTACGGAAGGCATCCTGACAATAATCACAATGACATTCGCCACCGTATTCATTTGAAATATGCCAACCAATTACTGCTGGATGCTCTCCATAGCGTTCTGCTAATTTGGTATTCATGATATCGACTTTTTCACGATAAACTGGTGAAGTAAAACAATGATTATGACGGAATCCATGTAAATTACGTACACGATTCGCTTCGACACGCAATACTTCAGGATATTTTGCAGACATCCAAGCTGGACGTGCTCCACTCGGTGTAGCTAACAAGGCTGAAATTCCATTCGCTGCAAAATTATCTAGTATGCGATCTAGCCATTCAAAGTTATATACACCTTCTTCGGGTTCTAATGCGACCCAAGAGAAAATACCTACAGACATCACGTTACATTTGGCTAATTTCATCAAACGAATATCTTCTTCTAAAATATCTGGACGATGTTGCCATTGTTCAGGGTTATAATCGGCTCCGTGAAGCATTTGGTTCCAAGTGGATTCAATTGTTGTCATGATGGACTCCTTTATTGTTACATATTTGCATTTAGTTAGACCGCTGCGGGAACGAAATCATTCTGTCGGGCGCTGGTAAGGTCGGATATCTTGATTGGACTGCTAAGCAGTCGATATCCAACCTTAAAGGCTTCCTTTAGAATTGATTTCGTTCCCTCCGCTCTGCTGGGGTGGCAACTTTTCACAAGATAAAGTGTGCCTATTGAATTGGGGTAGCAGGAGAGGGATTTTAAGATTGATGTTACTTTTTTATACCTTTATGCTCTTATACTTTTTAGTTATATCATAGTGTAAAGCATCGTTATGCAAGATGTAGAATCTTAATTGGCATTACTATACCCTCATTTAGCAGTAATAATGAATGGTTACTATTCTTTTACAGAACCTAGAGTCATCCCTTTAACAAAGAATTTTTGTAGGAAAGGATAGACGATTAGGATGGGTGCTGCGCCGATGAAGATTTGGGCGGCTTTGACGGTTGTTTGTGAGATCAATTCCATTTCTTTCGGGCTGGAGCTCATAGAACTCATATCTTGTTGAATAATAACGGTTTGTAAAAATGTCGCTAGTGGGAATTGGCTGGCATTGTTTAGATAAAGCAATCCATCAAACCATGAGTTCCAATGGAACACCATGCTGAATAGTGTAATGGTTGCGATTGATGGTAATGAGATCGGTAAGTAAATGGTAAACAAGGTACGGAATGGTCCTGCGCCATCAATAAATGATGCTTCTTCCAATTCTTTGGGAATACCACGGAAAAAGTTAAGCATAAGGATAACCAGGAATGTGTTCACTGCACCAGGCAATACCAGTACCCAGAATGAATCGATCAAGCCTAATTTCTGAATAACGATATAGAACGGTACTAATCCGCCGGTAAATACCATACTGAATACGAAGATCCATGAGTAAATATTACGTCCTTTAAATACCGAATTGTCTTTAGACAACGGGTAAGCGGCTAGGAAGGTTAGGCATAATGTAATTGCTGTACCAATTACGGTACGTAAGACAGATATCCAGATGGAATGTAAAAATACTGGATTAAACATCGTCTTTTTATAGGCTTCTAATGAAAACTGGATTGGCCACAAAGCGACTAGATTAGCATCTGCTGCTGCTTTGGAACTGAGTGAAATCGCTAATACATGCACTAAAGGTATAATACACATAATCGATAACAGGATAAGCAAAATCGTGTTAAATACATTGAAAACACGATATCCTCTGGTTTTGAAATACATATTCTCCCTCTTTCCTTTATGTTTCGCTTTTTAAATGATCCGTTGATGTTGTACTGAGGTTAATACATAACCTTTAGAATATACGGTAGTTCGCCCATTTGTACGCCAAACGGTAAGACAAGAGAATAAGAACCATACTGATCACAGATTTGAACAATCCAATAGCTGTACCAAAGCCCATTTCACCATTCAAGATCGCTGTACGATAGACAAAGGTGTCAATAATATCGCCTTTAGCATAGACAAGCGGGTTGTATAAGTTAAATATCTGATCGAATCCAGCGTTCAATACATTACCAAGGGCTAGTGTACCTACTACAGCTACCATTGGAATCATTGAAGGAATCGTAACGTACAAAGTTTGTTTGAGTCGAGTTGCTCCATCCATCTCTGCTGCTTCATAAAGAGAAGGATTGATACCTGCCAGTGTTGCTAAGAAAATGATTGTATTGTATCCAAATTCCTTCCATACATCAGATGCAATGACTGTGAACCGGAACCAGTCATTATCCCCGAGAAAGAAGATCGGTTGCACACCAAATGTGCTTAAAATACGGTTAGCGAATCCATCAGTTGCTAATAGATCAATCAAGATCCCGCCCAAAATTACCCATGACAGAAAATGCGGTAAGTAGACTAACGTTTGAATGGTACGTTGCAATTTAACACGACGAATCTCATTCAATAAAATCGCAAAAATAAAGGGAACAAATAAATTAAAAATCAGTTTGAGTACAGCAATCACTAATGTGTTCCAGATTACTTGTATACTATCTTGTCTTTCAAATAAATAACGGAAATTAGCCAGTCCTACCCATTCGGAACCTGTAAATCCTAACCACGGCTTATAATCTTGAAATGCCATCACAATACCTGCCATCGGTACATAACTGAAAATAAGCAAGAAAATCATAGATGGTAGTAACATCACATGAAACGGCCAAGTTTTTCTAAGTGTTTTCATTTCTCTCCTCCTCATACCTTCTATATCGTTTTTCCTCTATATTTCGATTTCTCTATATATTGCTTACTGTTATGGTTGTAATCAGTAGATAGGAAGAAAATAACGACTCTGGATAGAGTCGTTATTTTCTCATATCCTTTTATTGCATTTCGATCATTCTTAATGTATTACTTAAGATTATTTATGAACGCTCTTATACCAATCATTTACTTCTTTGGTTACTTCATCTCCACCTGACGTTTTCCATGTCTGTACAAAAGTATCAAATGAATCGATAGGTGATTTACCGTAAATGATTTCATTAAAAGTTTGACTCTCGATTTTGTTCAAATAGTCCATTTTTGTTTTCATGCTTTGTGTTGTTGGACCTGTAAACATATTTGGATAAGAACTGTCTTTCTGAGACATCAATACTTTAGCCGCTTCGGGTGTCAAAGGCCCATAGTTATTTTGAATATCACGTTCTAGACGAGTCTCTGCTTTACCACCATCTGCTAATTTAATCAAAGCATCCATTTGAGCATTAGGAATACGTGCGCCATCACGAACTAACAAGTAACGTACACTGTTCACATAACCGCCCGGGATATTTTCGCCTGTCAACAATTTGCCTGAAGAATCGACATCGTAGTCATATCCTTTGAATAGACCTTTATCAAATTCACTATTTGCTGAAGGATTAGCCAATTGATCAAACATATAGTTTTGGTACGTAAAGAATGCTTCAGGATGTTTCATGTTTTTGTTGATCAATGTTACGCCGTTCGTTGTTGTTGTACCATGACGCATCGCTTTGCCATTCGGTCCAACAGGGATCGTGATCGGTTTCCATACTGCACTTGGAACGTTTTTCACAGTATCTTGTAACGGCCATCCGCTCATCCAGTAAGGTCCTGGCAAAATACCTGCTGTACCTGCAACTGCTGGTTCAGAAGTTTTATTTTCATCCCATAGTGCTGCTTCTTTCGGAATGTATCCTTTATCAAACCATTCTTTGATCTTCACCAGACCTTCTTTCATACCGGGTTGGATCGAACCGTATTGCAATGTACCATCGGAACCAAGATTCCATTGTTGAGGAATCGTTCCATAAGCTCCGAAGATCCACGAAGGATCGCCCATCCATGTGTTCATAGAAGATTTGAATCCGATACTGAGTGGAATTACTTTATCTGGTGCTAATCCATCTGGATTATTGTTTTTGAAAGCTTCCATTACTTTTTCTAGCTCATCCATAGTAGTAGGCGCTTTCATATTTAGCTTGGTTAACCAATCTTGACGAATCCACAATACATAATCATGGTTGTATGCATAATCAAGTACAGGAATACCCATTTTTTTACCATCACGGATATACGGATTCCATACATTCGCATCTTCAGACATTGCCTTTTTCCACGTATCTGAAGCGTATTTGTCGAACAACGGTCCAACTTCGCTATACATACCAGAATCGATCAAATCTTGTGCAAGTTGCGAATCCGTATCACCGATTGTCACGACATCGGGCATTTCTTGTCCTGAAGACATTGCCAATCTGACTTTCGTTGCAAATGCACCGTTCGTATCGGTTACAGACCAGAGTGATTTGACATCAATACCGAATTTATCTTTTGCCCATTTGGTAGCTACATTATTTTCAGCAGATTCTCCATTTTTAAATTGTAATGTTGGATCTACTCCCCATACTGTGGTGATCGTTACTGGAGGATCGTATTTCTCTTTGTATACGTTTTCAGTATTGACCGCCGCAGGTGCGCTTTCTTTTCCGCCTCCGCATCCTGCTAGGCTTGCCGCTACAAGTAGTGTACTCATGACGATTGTTGCTGTTTTCTTGATTCCCATGTTGCTCCCCCTTATTCTACATTCAAGCTTATTAGTTCTCACGTTCGTTCATATTGTATGTTGCTTCTTGCTTACTTCTTAAGTATAGGTGCAAGAACATCAATCGCCTATGTCACGAATATAACATTCCTGCACCTTTTGCAATCATTTATGTTTCACGGAACTCATTTGGAGTCATTCCGTAATGTTTTTTGAACAATTTGCTAAAGTATTGGGGGTTTTGATAACCTAACGCTGCGGTAATCTCATAAATTTTGCTATTGGTGTGTTTGAGCATATATAATGCTTTTTCCATCCGAATCCGAATAATATAATCGCCCAGTCCTTCACCTGTTTCTGTTTTATAGATTTTAGACAAATACACGGGATGAAGAAATACACGATCTGCAATCGTTTTGACGGATACATCTTGCCCTAGACTTTCAGCGACCATTTCTTGCACTTGCTTCACAATACGGCTACGACTTGGTTCTAATGCTGAAGGTGTTCCTTGCAGTTCAATCCGGGTCAGCACACTATTGCACCATAGACGAAGCTTGCTCAGTGAACCTGTAATCTGTTGCGCTGAAAAAGGGTCTAATCCTCCTGAATCCGAAGCTGCTAATTTGTATCCATGATGATGTGCCATATACACCAGTGCATTACTCACTGCCAGATAGACTTCATACAAATGTTCATGGGTTAAGGGTAAGGACTCCATCGTATCAAGCACTTGATCGACCTTTTGCTTAGCGGCATTCCATTGTGCAGATTCTAACAGATGAATAAGCGCTGGCGGTTTGTAGAGCGATTCCATAAATTTCATAGCAGATGGACGCTCTAACGGTTGATGCTGTTCTTGAATAAAATGAATGCCTTGCTCTGCTGCTGCATAAGCCAGATGAGCAAAACGCATCATATGACGATAGGTCGATGACATTTCTGCCGGAAATACAAAGGGATCACTGACCCAGAAAGACAAATTCGTTTTCAAATAACGATGTACGCTATCTCTTAGTTCACGTATGTGTAGCTTATAACCCGAGTAGATCTGAGCATCATACTGCCATAAGATCACCAGACCTCCTTGTGGTGCTCTCCCTAACCAGACTCCTCCATGCGCACCTAGAATCTCATTTGTAATATTCCCAATCGCATATTCTAACAATCGAATTGCTTCTTCTGTCTGATCTTGGGTATATGACCCTGGAGGAACAAATAACATCTGCGCTGTATGATTTGGCTTAATCTGAATATCATACGTTTCTAAGCGAGATAACATACTACGATCAGAAGCTTCTCTGCCAAGCAGTAGATCATTTAGCAGACCATCTCGCAACAACTCAAGCTCCGATTGACGCTGATAAGCCAGCTGATTATATTTATCTGTCTGTCCCCACTCCGCTTCAATCTCATTCACTACACGACGAATACTTTCCATAAATGGATCATCATCAACAGGCTTGAGAATATAATCGCCTGCTTTGAGACGAATCGCTTTCTGTGCATATTCAAAATCAGAATAACCAGTTAACACCAGTGTACGAATATGTGGCCATGTATTTCCGATTTCAGCCAGTAACTCGAGTCCATCCCGATCAGGCATACGGATATCAGTCACTACGATATCAATATCATATTTTTTCAACGTTGTCAGTGCTTGATCTACTGAATCTGCACGATACACGTCTTCTATCCCTAATTCTGTCCATGGAATCGTGAGTTCTAAGCTTTCTGTAACATAAGATTCATCATCGACAAGTAAAATGTTCATAATTAACGGTTCACTCCTGAATGTTAGTTCCTTTATTTTGCGTCCAACTGAGAGTCACTTTAAGTCCACCTAATTCAGATGGTGACAAATGTACCCCAGATTGCTCGCCAAAACGCAATGTTAATCGTTGATGTACATTCCATAGTCCACAGCCCATTTCTTCGCCTAATGGTTCGGATAAACTCTGCTGTAAATGTGCTAAAGCTTCAGGTTCCATTCCTTTTCCATCATCTTCTACACTCAAAAACCACTGTTCTTCATCACACCAACCATGAATAGTGATTAACCCTGCTGACGAATACCGCTCAATGCCATGAATCACTGCATTTTCAACAAGTGGTTGTACAATCAGCGGTGGAATCAGAATGTATTTGATATTTTCTGACAAATGAATATTATAATTCAATCTGGACATACGCATCTGCTGAATTTCCAAATAATTTTGGACAAAATCAATTTCTTCTGTCATCGGAACCAGATCACGTTCTTGACGGGTTGTATATCGATAATATTGAGACAAATTTTTGGACATCGCAATAACGGCTTGCTGGTTATTCAGCTTCGCCATACTGGTAATAAATGAAAAGCAATTGTAAAAAAAGTGCGGATTAATCTGTGACTGTAGCTGCTTCAGCCTCGCTTCACGCACATGAATTTTCTCCATATACACATTTTCAAATAGAGATTGAATCTGTGCCACCATTGAGTTAAAGCGAATCGATAGATACGCAAATTCACTTCTACCTTTCGGTCGTATACGTACCGAATAATCTTCTTGCTTTAACCGATCAAATCCAGCAATCAACTGACGAATGGGAACCTGTACCTGTGCGTATAGAAGATAAGAAGCCAGACAGCTCATTAATAACAGAGCGATCATCGACAAATAAAATAATCGATTCGAATTATGGATCGGCTGTAACACATCGTCCAGAGGAATATAGTCTACCATGTACCAACCGGTCACTTCAGATCGAACAGCATTCACCATGTACTGTTGATCCGCGATCTCAATCGTGCGACTTTCTAAAGCTTGTAATGGCTTTTCTCTAAGATGACTGATCAATTCATCTGTTAAGACATGATCAGCTGAACGATTATAGACGACACCCAGTTCTGGATTATAGTAAAAAGGATCACGTCGACCATCACTTTTGAATTTATCAAGCATATCTTGAATATTACTACTATCAAATTCCACCCGTATCACGGTACTTGCATCTCGCAAATCTGGAGTATTGGCAGTATACGGAGAAATGGTTGTCCATGAAAAATTGAATGTGGTTCTGTTATTATCATGTAATGAAGTGACTTGCCAGCCGGGCTTCGCCCAACGTTGAGCTTGACTGATACGATAGTCTTTCATATCGTTATCTGTAACTAACCGCATCAGGCTTGGCGAATAGATCGACAAATGACTTCGCCAGTTCGATGAACTTTCTTGAATCGCTAATTTACCTTGAATACGCTTGACCAATGTGATCGCATCAAGATTTAGATATCCATTTTGTAAATAAATATCGTTAAAACTCACAATATCCGGATCATGAATTAACAAATTCGGCCATGATGATAATAATTCGATGTTGGTATTAACCTGTGTCTGAAAAAAGTTCAATTGATTAATATTCGATTGATTCAGTTCCCGACTGAGTACTTCTGTTGTTGTACGGTTAGAGTAGATATACAGAATCATAATAGGAATCAGCATTATTACAATTAACATGACCATCTTAGTAAATAAATTATATCGATACATCCTGCTTCATCCTCGCCTTGTCATAAACATTCCGCCACGCATCATAAAATACCCGATCAGGCTAATCACCCAGATCATTGCTGTAAAAACAAACATAAAATGTAATTGCACCGGATCAGTCACAATGTCTATCACATCTTTCCAGATTAACTTGGGATGTGTTATCGCATTCCAACTATTCCAACGAATAAACCGTCCAATATAGATACCGATACTGCTTAAAATTAGAACGATATGTGCAAATATCCATGAACGTACAACACCATAGCGTTCACTGACTAATTGCTGTATGGAAGACAACGAATACGTACCTAATCCCAAGCCTAAGATAGCCGCGACAAAAAATAAAAACAGATGATACCAGAATTCCAAATGAAATAAAAAGCGTTGTCCTGATGGAACTTCAAAATGAACAAACGGATGCAATGTGTCTGTTACCAGATATACTGAATTAGGATAAAACAATAACCAGACAATTCCTGCTCCAATCACCAATATATTTTTGATCCAAGACTGACGTAACTTGACCAATACATCAATACACAACGCTAGACCAATCGGAACCCAGCCTAGAAAAATGTCCCAGTTTAGATAACGGTAAATATCTCGCCCTGTATAATCTCGTAAATGAATACCTAGTGCTACACAAAACCCTGTAGCGATCAATAACGTGATCAACATAACCATTTTGCCTGTCCATACTTTGGTACCCCAGATATTGTAATTCTGATTCATTATGATTCTCCTTGCTGGTCAAATTGTTCACAGTACTCTAGCATTTCTTCCAATCGAGCCAATTGCTTGATCCAATCGCTAGGAATCTGATCATAACCGTAATGTATTCCAGCTAGTCCTCCTGCTACAGCGGCTGTTGTATCGGTATCTTCACCTAGATTCACTGCTTGTAATACCGCATCTCGATAATTTGAAGTATGCAGAAGTACCCATATACTGGCTTCTAATGTGTGCACTACATATCCGCTTGAAGAGATTTCTTCTATAGGAAACTGATCGATCGAGCCACTAAGTAAGCGCTGATACCGTTCTATTTCTGGATAATCGGCATATTCACTATTAATGATCTGACAAGCCTTTTGATAGCCATCTTTGATCGTCATCGGTGAAGAAGCTTGTAACAACTGGATACCTATTTCGACATAAATAATACCCCCAAGAATAGATACAGGATGACGATGCGTTAAAGAAGATACCCGTGTAATCCAATCCAGACGTGTACTCGCATCTTGATCGACTAATTTATAAATTAAAGGCAGAATACGCATCAATGATCCATTCCCATTGCTATACTCGTCATGACCTCCTGCTTGTTCTGGATGGTTCGGATCTTTTTCTATAAGTGCAATGGCTTTTCGGGTCGCAATCCCAATATCAAATACTTCATAGTGTGCACCCCAGAGCCCTTGACGATACCACTGAATAAAACGTCTTCCCAAATCGATCGTATCCAATTGTGGATGGTGAACAAGACTAACTAATAATGCGACCGTCAATGCACCATCGTCTGACCACGTCCCTGCTGGTTGTTGATGAGTACCATAACCGATCATATCTACAGCAGGCTGACGAGCTATGATTGAACGATCCAAAAATTCGTAAGGGACACCTACAGCGTCTCCAACTAACAATCCGATGATTCCATCTTTACTAGAATGGTTTATAAATGACATATTATGTAGTCTCCTTCTCTGATTAATTTCAATGTATAAATCATTTAATGCTATAATAATTTCCAAACTTATGAGGAGTGAGCGATATGATTATTGATATACAACACGCCAGCTGGCGAAGAGATCAGACTACGATTATCAACGATATTTCCTGGCAAGTACAGCCCGGAGAACATTGGTGCTTACTCGGTCTCAACGGTTCGGGCAAAACCACATTACTGAATATGGTGAATGGTTACATTTGGCCGACAACAGGTAGTATTAACGTGCTTGATGAACAATTTGGTGCTGTCGATCTGCGAGAACATCGCAAAAAAATCGGCTGGGTCAGTACATCGATGCAACAACGATTACATGGTCATGAGAAAGCAGAGAACATTGTGCTTAGTGGCAAATTTGCTTCGATTGGTATTTACAATCAGATCGAAGAACAAGATCATGCACAAGCTTTATCTATTATGAAGCAATTGGATGCCGAAAGGCTAGTAGGACGCACTTATGATACCTTATCTCAAGGAGAGCGGCAACGTATTCTGATTGCTAGAGCTTTGATGGCGTCGCCAGAATTGCTGATTTTGGATGAACCTTGTACAGGGCTTGATATTTTTTCACGTGATCAATTACTGCATCGGATACAATCGATAGCGATGCAAGATCATGCGCCTACATTACTCTATGTTACGCATCATATCGAAGAAATCATGCCTTGCTTTAACAAAACATTATTGATTCGTGATGGAGCGGTATTTGCTTCAGGTGATACAACAGCGATGGTGGAATCCAAGCAACTCAGTTCTTTTTTCAATACCCCTGTAGATGTACGATCTGAACCCGGACAACGCTACTCTATTCGCTTGGTATAATAAGTGAAATAATCGTCAAGGGTACGGTTACAGACTTTATTTGTACTTCATGCTCGATTACTCACCACATCGATACATCTAAGAATAAATCACATAAAGGAGTATACCTATGAACTATCGTAACCTTGGAAAAAGTGGATTAAAAGTGTCTGAACTGGGTCTAGGCACCAATTCTTTTGGCAAACGTGCAGATCAAGAAACATCGATTCGTATTTTACATACTGCTATAGATCGGGGAATTAATTTTATTGATACCGCTAATATCTATGCAGGCACAGCTTCAGAACGCATTATTGGTCAAGGTCTACAAGGTGGTAAACGTCAACAAGTGGTATTAACGACCAAAGCTGGTCTTCCAATGGGTGAAGGTCCTAATGATCGTGGTTCTTCTCGCTATCATCTTGAACGCGAATTGGATCAAAGTCTCAAACGGTTGCAAACCGATTATGTAGATCTGTATCAAATTCATACGTTCGATCCGTATACTCCATTAGAAGAAACATTGCGTACACTAGATGATATGGTACGCTCAGGTAAAGTAAGGTATATCGGCGCTTCGAATTATGCGGCATGGGAATTGATGAAAGCATTAAGTATCAGTGACCAATTCAATCTCAATCGCTATGTATCGCTTCAGACCTCATACTCTTTAGCAGATCGTACACCCGAGCAAGAAGTGGTTCCTTTATGTCTGGATCAAGGGTTAGGCATTATTCCTTATTTCCCTCTTGCTGGTGGTATTCTTACTGGTAAATATTCAGATAAGCAACCTTCTCCTTCAGGTTCGCGTGCAGATACAGATCCTTCTTTCCAGCGCTTTTTTAATACCCAACGTCTCAATCTAGGTGAAGTATTACGACTGTATGCACAAAATCGTTCCACGGAACCTACAACGCTTGCCTTAGCATGGTTACTTAAACGTCCTGCTGTTGCTACAGTCATTGTAGGCGCTACACATGCAGATCAATTGGAAAGTAATCTGAATAGCTTAGACTATGTCATTAGTGATGAAGTCGATGCTCGATTAGATGAAATGAGCCGTTCAAACAAGAATGGAGAACCTTTTGCTAGTTATCGCATATAATGAAGATAGGCATACTCTATATTTCGTGTAACTACCATCGTATTCAGAACCGTCGGGAGGTTAAACCATTATGACCCATCATTCAGATTTGTATGCTTCGCACATCATCTATCCTGCACCTTTACAGGCAGGCGATCTTATCGGTATTATTGCTCCATCCAGTGGGTTAGAACCAGAGATTCATCATTTAATACACCGGTCTACAGCGTATCTGCATCAACTAGGGTATCAGACACGTGTCGGTAGCAGTGTATGGACCAATGATAAATGTGTAAGCTTACCTAAAGAAAAACGGGCAGCCGAGTTAGAGCAATTCCTGCTTGATGATAAGATCAAAGCCATTATTCCTCCATGGGGTGGCGAATTTCTAATGGATATTTTGCCCTTATTAAATTGGGAAAAGATTCGTCAAGCCTCACCTACATGGATACTAGGATTTTCAGATATTAGCACTTTAACCTTTACGTATACGATGATGACAGGATATGCATCAGCTCATGGACCTGGAGTGGTTGATATTTCAGGAGCGGATGATAATCTAACGATTCGCTGGCAGGATCTTTTATCTGCTGCATCAGGACAAAGCGTCGAGCAATCATCTTCTACGTATCATCAGACGCATAGCGATTATTCGAAGCCTAATTTCAATCTGGATACGCCTACAGAATGGAAGATTCTCGGACAAGAAGATCAACCAGAATCTTCTCTTGAATTGTCAGGTCGATTGATAGGTGGTTGTATGGATGTGCTTACTCCACTGATCGGTACACCATGGGCTCCTGTGACTGATTTTATCCAACATTATGATCAAGAAGAAGGATTTATCTGGTATCTGGAAAGTTGTGAAATGAATGCGGGTGATATTTATCGTCATCTTTGGCAAATGAATCAAGCGGGTTGGTTCCGATATACACGTGGTGTGCTGATCGGTAGACCTGCTGGCTATACACCTGTCAAAAATTTCGAACTTCAAGATGCATTACAAGCTGTATTCGGAGAACAACAGATTCCTGTGATCTATAATGTAGATATTGGACATATTCCTCCGCAACTTACGTTAATTAATGGGGCTAGTGCTCATATTCAAGTATCTAATGGATCAGGTACAGTTCAACAAACATTACGTTAAATAACAAAAAGACTGCGTCCTCAGTAATCTTGGGATGCAGTCTTTTTGTGTTCTATATTGATTCATGATATAGATAGAAACTTATTGGTTTTGAAGTTGATGCAAATAGTGAATCATGCGCTGATCTTGCTCATGATCATATTCATATCCTGTCACTTCTGCTACATATACCGATAGATTACGGAATAGCTTTGTCATCTGAAGCAAGCTTTGCCAGTTATCGTCTAACAGATTGCCTGCATACGTTTGTGCTAATGCTTGCGCTAATTCAGGTTCTAGCTGTTGTCGATATCCAGCCCGATCATGATGATACATCACATCCCACTCATGCTGACTACCTGCATACCAATCTAACATTTTTTCAAGATAACGAGTTCTTAGAATATGATCCAACTGATATTTAGCGACAAGCAATTCTTGTTGCAAAAGGCTTTTGGCTGTTTGCATACAATACCACCAAAATTCATGCTGAATCTGTTCATATTCTTGCCGTGCAGGTTTATTTAGACGTACAGACTGTTGATTAAGTACCACGATTGAATGTTGTATACGATGATCTTTATCCAGCAATACTTGGTATATCGGTGTAGTGAAAGCAGATTCATTGTCGATCTGATTCTCCCATTCACTCACAGGATAGATTTGAAATTCGATTTCGATACCATCGGTATACAATACATTCTGGGTACAAGCAACCGCTCCAGTCACGGAATGATGACGAATATGTTGTAATGTAGTCAACGGTTCTCCGAATGTATGCAACCATTCTTCTTGCCAGATCATTGTATTCAGTTCATTCACTATACATTGAATATGATAAGTTGCTAACGGATTACTATGAACTTGATCATTACCATGTGTACCTGCCAAAACAACAGCACGAATATTGGTTGTCTGTTCTGCCCATGTGACGATCATATTTATAATTTGCTCTTGTGATTTGATTGTATTCACTGTTTTATCCCACCTGTCTGCAAATTAACTCTTTCACCTTATCCTTCTTTTTCATATTAACAAAGTTTACCATATAAAAGCTGTATTACTTTGCATTTCATAGCTCATTTTCATCAATTATGTAAATTTTTGCTCAAACAGTGAAAAATAACAATCTTCTTTCCGATAATAGATAAGGTACTCTACAAAATAGCATCTATAGATAGACGTTTTATCAGATGGATCATGTAGCACTTACATAATTTTAGATTGGCACAAATACTCAATCTCATAAAGGAGTGAATTTTTTTATGTCTCGCTCGACAGCGATTCCTACTACTTCTGTAACTCCTAAGCATGTACCTCATTATATGATGATGGTACTGATTATTGGAGTTATTTTAGTGATCATTGAATGTTATTTTTCAGTAATGATCAACAGAGAACACATGTATTCACAAACTGGATCACTTTTTCGTACATTAGGCTGTATTCTTGTAGGAGCTTGTCTAGCCGTATCCGGCACAGTCATGCAGTATATTTCGCGTAACACAATGACTTCTCCTTCCACTATGGGCTTGACTCAAGGAACAGCGCTAGCATTATGCATTATTATTATCTTTCTACCTTCACTAAGTCAGTGGATGATTATGGTCTGGGCGATTGCAGGCGCAGCTATAGGTGGATTCGTAGCTTATAGTATCGGCAATCTACTTCCATGGAAAGTAAAATCATTACGCCAGATCAGTGGCGGAATCGCAGCTGTCTTCTTAATTACAGTGATCTCTATGATTATATATTCTTCTTATTCTACTATTGATTATATCGATCATCTGGTGAATCCTACTATATTAGGTGACCCACGCTTTACCATCTGGGTGCTGTTACCTGTCACTGTAGGCGCAATAGTAATCTGTTGGTTACTTTCACTACGTGTACCATCCCGCTCAGCAACAACTCGTTTCTTTTCATTAAGTTGGGCAACGATCATTTGTATGCTGATGGTGATTCTGATGACAGGCATATCGACCATGTTAGCTGGGCCGCTTGGACTGGTGGGCATTATTATTCCAAGCATATTGCGCTTTTTCTTTCATCAACCGCCGATTCGCTGGTTGATTCTAGGGTCATCGATTTATGGCGCAGTATTGATTCTTGGGTTGGATATTTTATCGCATACGATTGATCCGATTTTTGATATTGCGGTGATGCCGATCACCGTTATTATCGGTGCTCCTTTTTTAATTTATCAGATTAGCAAAGAAATTGAGAGAAATCTACTTCGTTATTCGTAAGCTTCTACTGTAAGTATGGATGTATCCGGCTCTTTCCCTTTATAAATCAACAACAAACTGTTATACTACGAAGGTTGATTGCGGATACATCCAACAGGGGAGGCATATGACGTGCGTGTACTGATATCGATCTGGAACGAAATACGTAGTTGGCCGCACAATGTGCGGTTATTTTTCTGGGCTAATTTATTTTATCAAATAGGTACAGGGATGTTCAGTGTACTCTACAATTTGTATATTCAAGGGTTAGGTTACCCCGATGTGATGAACGGACGTATTATTAGTATTCAATCCTTAGCTACTGCTATTTTATTTATACCTGTCGGATTAATGGGCGATCGATTCAGCCGTAAAAAGTTACTAGTGCTGGGTGCTTTGACCAGTGGTCTATTTTTTATCGGTAGATCTTTTGCGATGAATGAACAAAGTTTATTAGTTTTAGCTGTGTGTTCGGGAATATTTGCTTCTATTTTTCAAGTCATGGCTATTCCTTTTTTGGCTGAAAATGTAGAGAAATCCAAGCGTCTACGAATGTTCAGCTATCTGGCTTGTCTTACACTTGCAGCTCAGGTACTGGGTAATACAGGCGGTGGTGTGCTTGCCGATATTCTACAATTTACAGGACTCACGTACATATTAAGTCTACAGTTAGTGCTTTTACTGGGGAGTATAGCGACTTTAGCTGCTTTTATCCCGATGGCGATGATTCGGGAAAATGCTTCATCTGCGGCACCTGCTCCACTTGAAGTTAAAATACTAGAGACCAAGCAAGCCGAACCTGAACCAATAGCAGTCTCGACTGCGACTAAATCTGTTCCATCGACTGCTCATTCAGATACTGTATTTATCAGTCGCTTTCTACTCGCTCAGTTATTAACAGGATTAGGTTCAGGGTTAGTCGTGCCTTACTTAAATTTGTATTTCACCAATCGATTCGCAGTTTCGTTAACTTCAATGAGTATATTGATTTCGTTAGGACAATTAATGACGATTGTATCGATGTTACTCGGCCCTTCGTTGGCAGCACGAATAGGTCCAGTACGAGCGGTGGTTGTGTTTCAATTGCTATCGTTACCGTTCTTATTGTTAACCGGATTTACAAATGTATTGATTATCGCTTCAATTAGCTTTTTGTTCCGACAAGCACTGATGAATGCGGCAAATCCTTTGCAATCTTCTATCATGGTAGATCGTGTGTCTGACAAAAGACGCAGTATCGCCAATTCATTAATGCAGACCGTATTTATGTTAGGTTGGGCAAGTATGGGACCTGTACAATCGTATCTAGTCACTAGCTATGGAACGTATTGGGGTTATGCGATTGCGTTTAGTATCACAGGCGTATTGTATACGATCTCTTCGTTGTTATATTACTTTATGTTCCGCAAGCCCACGAACACAGGGAATCAACCCGTTTCTATCTAAATAGGCTATCATAGACAACTTTGCAAAACTATATATTATGAATTAAAAAAGCATCCTGTTATCAAGCAGGATGCTTTTCTTTATAATGATCTTTGTCTAAACGTAGATATATAGCGCCATAGACACCAACCTATCGTTGCCCCGATCGAATTTAGAATCAGATCATCGATATCAAATGTTCCACGTTTACTGATCATCTGTACAATTTCGATAATGAGAATACCTAATGCAAAGCGAATCATAAATGCCCGCCAAGTATATGACTTTAGCAAAGGAATACATACTCCAAATGGAACAAAGACAGCAATATTTCCGAATAAATTAATCCACTGATCAATCCGCCCACCTACTCGCATCAAAGCAAAATCAGTAATCGTATGAAAAGGAACGATATTATACCGATAAGCTGATTGAGGGTCATACTCTCTTCCAAATCCGAAAAACATCCAATACAGCAACAATGGCGTGTATATACATAATAAAATAAACGACACTTTTCTGATCATACAGACCTACACTTTCTTTGTACTCACTTTAAATATGATTCTAATAGTAGATCAATGAATCTGATGATATAAGGAAGAACCGACCTTTTTCTTTATATCCATTTGTAGCAATAGTTCTAATAATCCTTCAGGCACAACCAAAGCATTAAGGTCTTCTTTCAGATCCGTCAGTGTTTTCCATTCTGCTTCATAGGCTACTTCATTACTTTCTATTCCGTATACGATATCTTGCTGATAAATCAAAGGATCTTTTGCTTGTGCACTATAAATAAAATTGATCTCATGTCCTAATACTTCTTTAATTTCTCCTGAATCTTGATGTTGCTCTGTAAACTTAAAATGATTCTCAATTACATACTGCAATATAGGTTCAATGATCTCAACATTGATCTCCTCTTTTACTTCTCGCGTTACTGCTGTTAGACTGTTTTCGCCATATTCCATCGTTCCACCTACAGGGCGATACATCGTTTTACTTTTATGTACGTTTTCAATTCGTTGAAAAAGAAAACGTTGGTCTTGCTGTAGCAAACAAAGACATACTGTACGAATATGCATACATTTCCACCTTTCTAATATTAGATTATTTTATCATCTACTATTCATCACGAACGCAAGCTGATGTCATATCCTATCTGATAAAAGTCAGCAAGGTCTTGTCTACCGGTAGCGGATAAGCGCTTAATTGCTTCTTCAATACTCACCACATCTACTACAGAGACCTGTTCTCCATCTGGAGGATTAAGTGGTTGATGATTGAGCTGTACCTGTCCATAGACAGTAAGACGAATAAAAGAAGGATGTGGAATATACGATCGATAAGGAGTCTCGGCAGAAGAGATACATTGAAAATAGCCGAAAACATAATAATCGATAAGGGTTGCCCCCATTTCTTCCATAACTTCACGCTCAAGAGCAGTTACATAATGTTCTCCTTCTTCCAATGTTCCTCCTGGCAATTCCCAGCGTCCATCTTCCAATTGCATGATCACCACTTGATCGCCTACCATCGGTACAATCGATATGTTACTAATCTGTGCAATATCTATTTCATCTAGCGAAGTAATTGGTTGAAATCTTGCTGTAACCGGTCCCCAAGAAATAGGTTGTGAGAGTGCTGGTAATGTACTTAATAATTGCCCGGTTTGCTTCATATCAAAAGCCGCTTTTGCTGCTTTGAGCCATGGATGAAGTACCATCTGCTCTCGTTGTTGCCAGATATAATCCAAATACACTACAATCGCATCATCTAAAGAATGCTCTGCGGCAGATTTCATCTGATGAATAAAAGGAGCCGAATCTTCTGATGCCCAAGAGCATTTATCGGCTACAAATAGAATTTTATCCATCGTGCCAAGCTCAGCTTGCAGTGTCGTATGACAAGTAATCGCACTTAACAGATCTGGCTCATCCAAACCGAACCATTCCGCGGCTAACCAGCTGGATAATTTCTGATGCAATACATAAGGAACTTGTCGTTCTTCAGCTAATATTTCGATCTCTAGTTGCTCTGCCAGTATAACTTTCTCATGATCAGTCAATAGTGTACTGAGATCATGTAAGTACCCTGCATATTGAGCGGTATGTTGATCTGCTCCATACCGTTCTGCCAACATTACCGCTTGCTTTGCCACATTCAGACTGTGTTGCCATGTATCTTGTTGATGATTTTTGTCAAAGGTATATTCAAGATAATCAGGTATAGATTGTTCTGGATGATAAGGTTCTAAATATTGTGCTAACAGTTGCTGGGCTATATTGTTCATTACTTTTTCCACTCTCCATCCAACACATTCATCTCTTATTTAAAATATCGTGTTACCACTTCATATGCAAGTTTGGGACGGCGATAACCATCTACGATTCCTTTATTGTTTTGTGTACGTGCTCGCATCATCGGCCAGATGCCTTCTTCCGTAACACGACAATCGCAGAATTGCCAGATAAACATCCCTGATATATATGCTCGCTCGGTATAAGCTTTTAAATTACTTTCAATAATATCTGCTTGTCGTTCTTCTGTGCCTTTGACACAATTAGGTGAACGATAGCCATAAAATCCATCTGCTCCAAATTCACTCATTATCATCGGTTTACCTTTTCCACCTGCTTGATCTGCCCATTGGCGTGCTAGATCGCATAATTCCCCGGGATCTTCATCCCCATACCAACCTGGATAGAGATTAAAAGATACAATGTCTGCTAGATCAAAACAAATCTCATTTTTCCGATGATGAGAAGCAAAGCTAAGCGGTCGACTATGATCTAAGCTACGAATCTGTTCCAATTGACGTTGATAATGAACTCGACCTTCTTCTTGATCACTTGCACATTCATTTAGAATGGCCCATATGATAATCGATGGATGATTGTAATGTTGAGTGACCATTTCACGATTTACTTGTTCACACTGCTCTATAAATTGCGAATGACGCATATCTTCGATACTCAATCCACGAGCATGATTTTCTTCCCATACCAGTATTCCATATTCATCACATAGATCAAGAAAACGTTCATCATTTGGATAATGACTGGTACGAACGGCATTTGCACCTGTATGAATCATTAGTTCTAGATCTTGTACCATCAATGCGATAGGAAAAGAAGCACCAACCATCGGATGATCTTCATGACGATTGAACCCTTTTAACACAATAGGTTGGTGATTCAGTAACAACTTCCCTTCATATGTATTAATCGTTCGAAATCCTACCCGTTCCACCCAATCATCTACAAGTTCTATCATGTTCGACTGATGCTGATACCATAAAGTCTGCCATTCATAAAGATAAGGATGCTCACAGCTCCATGACTGTATATTCGAAAATGTGAACGTGTGCGTAAATTCCAAATATTGTCCAGCTTTTAGCGTGATTTCTGGTAATTCTTGCTTCCAGAGTGTGGATTGCTGAAGAGGTGATAATTCAAATTGGATGTGCCCTTTAATATCATGATCTGCATGAGACTGTAGAGCTATCCGCACATTTGCTTGCCAGTTTCCTTCTTCATCTGTTGTCCAATCTTCTTTGATAGGTGTAAATTGAACCCATTGAATGGAGCAACTTTGTAGCGGAAGTATTTCCATTATGACCGGACGAATCATACCTCCATATGTATAGTAATCATTAGGAAGATGAAGGGCAGAATGTTGACCAAATGAATTATCGACTTCTACACACAATTCATGAGCACCCGGCTCTACATTCATAATAGTCGTATCGAATGCTGTATAAGCATTATAATGCTCAGCTACTTGTTGTCCGTCCCAATAGACTTTAGCAGTATGACTCACACCTTTGAATAACAGCCGAACATGGGCTGTATTGTCGATATAAATCGATCTGCGATATATCCCTTGTCCGCGATAAGTCAACAATTGAGGATGCATTTCCCAACAACCGGGCACAGCAAGCTTGTAATCATAATCTATATTTTCAGCTAATCCGTCTATTAATAACGCTCTCATTTTACCAAAGTCCCATAGGCCTTCCAGTGATTGTCTAGCCCGAATACGATGATTTTGAAATAATCGATCCATAATGCACTCTCCTTTGATCTATCCGAATGTACGATTAGCTTAGCATAACAAAAATACAGAAACCAGCACAAAAAAGAAGCAAACCTATTCTTTTAGCCTATAGCCAAAAAGATGGTTTGCTTCACATTTTATCTAATTACTGGATTATATTGTTCAGTCCAGCTCTGTTCAACATGATCAATAATTTCAACCAATGCTTCTTCATTATTTGTTTTTACCGTTATCCAATTGGCCACTTGTTTGAGATCTGAATGTGCATTTTGCATCGCTACACCATGCCCTGCTAGCTTAATCATTTCTACATCGTTTAAATGATCCCCTACAGCTAACACTTCATCAGGCTGACTACCTGTCATTGTAATTAATTGTTGTAAAGCTGTTCCTTTGTTTATCCCAAAAGGCAATATTTCTAAAATGTCATGTTCTGATTTAACGGTATTTAGAAATTCAATCTGTTGCTGAAAAAGAGTTAACGATTCAGGCTCGCCCAGTAACATCATCTTAGTAATTTGTTCAGCAATATGTTCTAATCCCATCAAAGTAATCACTTGTACTTCCACTTGCTCTTTATCAATCCAACATTGGATTCTAGGCGTAATTCGTGTGCAGTAAATCTGTTCCTGATGAAATACAAGCAAGTCCAGATCAAAGGGCTGACGAATACTATAGTAGTGATTAAATATCCACTGTACATGCGATTTAGAGACAAATTGCTCTTCAAGAAAGCAAGCTTGTAGCGGATCATAGATCTTGGCTCCATTATATAGAATCAGAGGATTGGTTAGATGCAATAATTCTATAAACGGTTGTACGCTCATTAGTGATCGACCTGTAGCTAAAGTAAAGTATCCTCCACGTTCTGTAAATGTACGAATACGTTGCTGAATATAAGGAGATATCTGTTGGTGTGTATCTAGTAAAGTGCCATCTACATCTGATACGATCCAACGAATAGGCATATGCATAGACTGATCGATAGACATCGTTAGCCCCCTCAATATATAAAATATGTAAAGCATCGGTTAATATAGATGCACATTCATCGCATCAAAAGAATATTCGCCAAGCAATCACGTTACGTTATCCATCTTACAAGTCAATTGTTAGCCACAGTATCATTTTGTGCTGTTGATTTGTTAAATGCAAAAAAAGACTGACATGGATCAAAGATCGCAGTCAGCCTTTTTGTACATATATACATTTATTGATATGAAAATCTTATCGCTTGGTTAGTAGAATTTACAATTTCTTATCGTCTACTTTATTCAACCAATCTTCAATATTACCAATCACTGAAGCTACACAACCGTCTTCAAATGGAGACGTCAACCCGCCTACTTTCACAAGCTCTGTAAATGGTTTGCTTCCACCTGCACGACATAATTGAAGATAATCATCCCATGCTGGCTTCTGATCTTCATTCATCCGTTTCCAGAATTGGAAAGCACAGATTTGAGCCAGTGTATAGTCAATATAATAGAATGGCGATTCATAAATATGACCTTGTTTTTGCCAGTAAGCTCCACTTTGCAGATATAGATTATCGCTTTGATCCCAGAATGGTAGGTACTTCTCTTCTACCGATTTCCAAGCCGCTTTGCGCTCTGCTGGTGTGAAGTCTGGATTTTCATAAATAATATGTTGGAATTCATCGACAGCGACTCCATAAGGAATAAAGATTAACCCGCTGGATAAATGATCGAATTTGTATTTCTCTGTATCTTCTTTGAAGAACAATTCCATCCATGGCCATGTAAAGAACTCCATACTCATCGAATGAATTTCTGCCGCTTCTGAGGTCGGCCATGTGTATTCAGGCACTTCAAAATGACGGCTTTCATAGACTTGGAAAGCATGCCCTACTTCATGGGTTAATACATCAATATCGCCGGATGTTCCATTAAAGTTAGCAAAAATAAATGGACTTTGGTGGTCATTAATAAAGGTACAATAACCGCCACCCATTTTACCTTTTTTACTTAACAAATCCATCAATTCATGTTCCATCATAAATTCATAGAATTCATTAATTTCTGGCGACAATTCTTTATACATCTGTGCACCGTTTTGGATAATAAATTCAGGATCACCTTTAGGCGTCGGATTGCCTGTAGGGAAAGAGTACTCTTGATCAAAATAAGACAAGCGCTCTAATCCCAAACGCTCACGTTGACGTTCTTTCAAACGCGCTGCTGCTGGGACAATATACTCTTGAACTTGTTTGCGGAAATTAGCTACTTGTTCAGGACCATAATCGGTACGTCCCATACGTGCATATCCTAATGCTGTAAATGTTTTGTATCCTAGCTTGTGAGCAATCGTTGTACGAATCTTAACTAACTCATCATAAATACGATCCAATTCTTCGCCTTGTTCAGCAAGGAATCCATAACGAGCTTCGCCTGCACGTTGTCTCATATCACGATCTTTGGATAGACCAAACGGTGCTAATTGAGAAAGAGTACGTTCTTCCCCTTCAAACGGAATTTTAGCTGATGCAATCAATTGAGCATAAGCAGTCGTTAACTTATTTTCTTGTTGCAAATCTGCAATAATATCCGGATGGAATGTTTTAAGTTTCATTTCAGCTAATGCGAATAGGTGGCTACCCCATTTTTGCTCTAATTCGGTACGAAACGCAGAAGTAACCAGTGCCTTATAATACGTGTCTATGTACTCTTGAAACAGAGGATCGATTTCATCCATGTAATCTTGCTCTGCTTTGTAGAATTCATCATTCGTATTAATAGAATGGCGAATATAGACAAGTTGGGCTTGAGTTGAATACGTATTGAACAACTTGTTAATTTCAGCCATCGCACGATCCTGCTCTTGAAATGTAGTTGCATTTACAAATTGACTTAACAATTCATCAAATGTAACTTTAACCGCATCCAAATTCGGGCGTTCGTAAGGAAATTCACTAAATTTCATAGGGTATACATCCTCTCTGTATGTAAGCTCCCGGCACATACCGGTTGTTTACATGTTACTAAATTTCACACACAATTTATAGTTTTTTTATCCAATGGTCGAATAAATAGTAAAAATTGCATCTATAGTCTCATATGAACTTGATGTTATTGGCAAATAAATAGATAGCGTACAAATTTTCCTTTGCGAATATGGCAGACTTCGATCACTTGTAAGCCTACAGCTTCGATAGAATCTTCTATAGGTTCTGTCGCTAGAATAAGAATACGCTCTCCTAGACGTTTGCTACTGGCAAGCATATCTAATCGTTCTTCACTGCTTAGCACAGAGCACAAATTATAAGGTAAATCCAAAACTAACGCATGATAGCGTCCTTCTAATTCTCGCATATCTGCTATCTTCACAATATCTGGCATACCGTAATAAGATAGATTTTCTCGTGCTCCTTGCACTGCTAAAGGATTAAGATCATAACCTATAATGTCTATACCCATAGATAAAGCTTCGATCAACACCGTTCCTATGCCACAACAAGGATCAATCATTGTTATTCCTGTAGGTTGTGGAACAGCAATATTGACGACGGCTCTAGCGACTCGTGTACTAAGTGCTGTAGAGTAATGTTTGGGTTTATCATTATGATGAAGCCAAACAGGTTCAGAAGCTATACATGTTCCTACAACCCAGCGATGATTGGCAAATGTAATCCCTAGCATGATTTGCGGATTTTTCATTTGAGCTTTGCCGCGAATATTCATGCCTATTTGGCGTTCTATCGAACGTTTTTCATCATAGGTAAATAACTGTTCTGCATCAAGGCACATTAATTTGAACGTCTGCTCTTGTAATTGGATGCTCTGTACTATCATTTCCAATTGTTCTAATGTGTTAGCTTCATATTGCACAGCTATCCGATAGTGGATAAAAGGGCTACGATTGGGAGATATAGCCATGTTCGTTTCAAGATAACGGTCATACAATGTGGATTCCGATGTTCTATAGGTAAATAACGAACGTAATTCTAACTGACATAGCTCATACTCATCTTCATGACAAGCATAAGTATAGATATAGGAAGCGGCATGTTCTGGATTCGATTCATCCGGTGTATCAGATGAAGATGGTGATGGATGTAGCACGATATTAACCTCTTTTCGTTGTTCAACTTCTATTGATTATATCAAAGTATAATGAATTAAAAAAAGATCAGATGCACTTATCAAAAGTGATCTGATCTCTTGTCATGAATCTATCCGCATCTATATATCTATAGAATAAGATGATCATACCGCCACATTTATTTTATTTATACTACAGTAGCAGGTACTTTTGTGGTTGCTCCTGCTTTGCTAACCATATTACGAGCAATCCATACTCCTGCCGCCCCTGCTTGTGCTAGTCCACGGGTTACCCCTGCACCATCACCACCACAATATAGACCATCAATTTCAGTTTCTAAATGTTCATCTAACTTTGGACGAGCAGAATAGAATTTAGCTTCTACACCGTAGAATAATGTGTGTTCAGAAGCAATACCCGGTGTTACACCTTCTAACGCTTCTACCATTTCGATCAAGCTTTTCATTGTGTTATAAGGTAAGACCAATCCTAGATCGCCGGGAACCGCTTCTTTAAGTGTAGGTTCAAGGAATCCTTCATTGATCCGTTCTCTAGTCGAACGACGACCACGAAGAATATCACCATACTTCTGTACAATCACTCCACCACTAGATAGATCATTAGCACGACGGCAGATTTCACGAGCATATTCATTGGGTTTATCAAATGGCTCTGTAAATTTGTGCGATACCAGTAGAGCAAAGTTCGTATTCGCAGAACCAAGTACCGGATCTTTAAATGAGTGACCATTTGCCGCCATCACACCACTATGATTCTCAACGACCACATGACCGGAAGGATTACTACAGAATGTTCTTACTCTTGTCCCAACTGAAGTATTGAAAATAAATTTACCTTCATATAAATGTTCATTGATCTGACGCATCACCACATCAGACGTTTCAACTCTCACACCTACATCCACCTGATTATTGTACATTTTTAGGCGACGTTTTTTCAAAATGTCGGTTAACCATGCAGAACCATCACGTCCGGGAGCAATCATCACCATCGGTGCTTCATAGGTCTCTCCTTTTTTGGTAGTGATACCTGTGATGCGGTGTTTACCTTCGATTTTGGTCGTGATAATATCTTCTACTTCTGCTTTGAATACCATATCAATGCGTGAAGTTAAATAACTATAGATAGATTTTAAAATTTCCAAGTTCTGCTCGGTTCCCAAATGACGAACTTCGGCACGAAGCAATTTCAAACCTGAAGCATATCCACGTTGCTCAATATCACTAATAGTATCTGTTGTAGGGTCGGTAATATTACGAGTAGCTCCATGTTCTAGATTGATATCATCCACATAACGAATCAATTCCATTACTTTCGAAGGGGAAAGATAATCGGTTAACCATCCTCCAAATTCAGTAGTAATATTGAATTTACCATCGCTATATGCGCCTGCTCCACCGAAACCTGCGGTTACTGAACAAGCGGGTAGACAGCCAGCATAATCTTTTTTACCTGCGGGAGGTGGACATAATTGAATCTTCTCTTCCATAATCGGACAACTGCGACGATGAATATCATGTCCTTTATCGATCAACAATACTTTCCAATCGGGTGCTTGACGAGTCAATTCATAACATGCAAAAATCCCTGCTGGTCCTGCGCCTACAACAATACAATCATAATGGTTCATAATGTCCTCCTGAGTTGAGTAATATGGGGTGAACGCACAAAAAAAATCCTGACTGTTGAATAGATATGCCAAAGCACACTATTCGTAGTCAGGAATTTATGGTCCCTTGTAGAAACCCCCAAACCTTATTTTCGGGGATATACGAATATATTAGATATCAAAATCATTAAAATGTAGGATCAACAAGCCATTTAGTACCATCCAATCATTTACGCTGTAACTTCTATTCTTATTGTACGAGTAAGATGTATTCATACTAAGTACTGATTAAGATCATTGCGTAAAAATACCACTGTAGCACCTATACATTTCTATTGGCTACAGTGGTATCTTACAAAAAAATAAGCGAACGGTCAAGTGTTAATTTGAATAATAGTTCGTATAAATTGATTTTATATGTTTATTATTTTTTAATAAAAGTATATTTATCGCTAATTAACGAACATTACTTATTATAAAATCTGCGATCTTTCGTCATTTTTTTTATTTTCCCTCTTTTGATTGTCGTTCTTCATTTTTCCTTTAGACTTCTGCATTTAGTTGATGGTTTATCATCTATCATTTGCTATAGATTTATATTTTAATGCGTAACTGACGATTGAAAATCATTACGACTGCCTTTATTTGTATGATAGAAAAGTACATCTCCATCGTTGAGTTGAAAATCATATCCCCAAGGATCATTAAATTGCTTTTGAAATCCTTCCAATTGCCATTGGTTCATAAGTGGTGCATGGATATATTGTAGATGAGGATGATCGGTATCTCCTTGTTGGATCGTTTCAATATCAAAGTTAACCACAATATAGCCATCGGTTAAAAAGACAGACGAATGTTCATCTAATCCTTTGGCACTGTTATTTACTGGATTATTTTTGTTGGTACTATCTGTACTTTGTTCAGCAGATTGTTGTCGATTGGTATTTGTAGAACCGGTAACGTCTTGCAAAGATGTCCCTTGTTTGACTACATATACATCTGACGGCAAGCTATATTCTCCATACCACTTTTGTATAGCAGCCAAAGAACGCATTGTATTATTTCCTTGAGGTAAATGTTGTTGTGGACCGATTAATGTACGTAATGGCTGAGTCAATAATAGATGAGTAAAGTTACCGATATTGACTTTGCGCGTATGACTGGCTTTGCTGAACATTGCAATCGCTTCTTCTGGATTAGTCGGAGTAACAGGTATGACCGACAAAGGTGATTGTTCATCTTGAATCGCTACCGTTTCCCATGAGAGTCCGGTAAGATCTTGCCAGATGGACGATACTGCACGTTCCCATGCTGTATTCCAAAATGAAGTCAATGATGTAGACGGTTGAGAATGAGCCACTTTATTTGGTATTTTAGACGGCAGTGCTTGTTCTTGTAAAAGAAGATCATACATATACAAAGCCGTATTTTTCAATTCTTCTTCAGGTACATGACGTGTTGGATCATTCAAAATGGTATACCGCTGTACCGTATCTTGAGGCGATCCTATTTTAATCAAATTCTCTGTCGCTGTTGAATAATACACATCAACTGGAAAAGGAGTGCCACCTTGCCGTGGTACATAACGAAATGTAGGTGTAATTCGAATGCCATCTTTTGAACTGAACATATTCCCTTTTGTTTTCAAATCAAATTTAAAGTGATATCCTGTTTTGACTGCTAGATTTCTGTAAAAGGGATGACTTCCCTGACGTACTGGTAGTACATAAGGCGCTGTATTTCCACGAGGTGCTCCATCAATACCATTTTCCCCTACCCAATACGATGTTCCATCAGGTACAGCTAGATTTTGCCACGGATGGAATACGATCTGCCAGTTGTAATCTGCAATATCAGTAATATGAAAATCATAGACACGACCGATCACTTCTACTGGTACACTTTCGACAGCTACATGGTTATCTAATGTTACATTGGCATTGTGCTGTACGGTAAACGAAGATGGTGCATTTTCAGCAATCGTACGGAATAAAACATCGTATTTACCTTCATCTACCCAGACTGGCAAAAAGAATGTTGTATCCAATTGATTAACGGGTACATCTACCCATGTGTTTTTAGGAATAAATGTAGTCTGCTCTTTATTATAAGTGTCAAACGGAAATTGAACCTGCTTTGTACGTATATACTTCGCATAGTCTCGATTGCCATAACCCGGATAATTCACATGCTGTCCACCAGTAGGAATACGCACTGAAAAAGGACGATCCAAAATAAGCGCTGAACTGTACGCATCAGGTACTGTTGTCTGATTATGTTTCTGATCATCAGACACCAATGAATAATTGACTACAGGGGTATGGACAGTAACCGTATTGATGCCATTAATCGGGAATGTCTGGTTAGCTCCGCCATCAATATTTCCCGGTAAAAGATTATATTCGATCGTACCTGTACTTGGTGCATTTTTTAGATTTGTTTTGGTTTTGGGAATCATATGGTTAGCACTATAAAGCGTATCTTTGCCAATCATAGTAGGCATAGGCAGCGCTTTAGGCGTTGGCCCTTTTTTGATCGTTCGTGTACTATCCATAATGATTTCATTGTTAAACTTCAGATTATCATTTTCTACTTCTACATCATCTACAGCATTTTCAGCTTTTCTTTTCATATCGCTGCTTTCATCTGGAATGCTAGGACGGCTACTTCCACTTTTCGTTAAGTTTTTGGTACCTCCATTCTGATTACCAGGATTCTTAGGAGCATAATAGGTACCTGTAGTTAAAACAGAATAAGATGGCGGTATATAGTTGTTAGGAGAAATTATAATCTTATTATCTGCAAACGCATAGTTATTCAGCGTAGCTTGCTTAATTCCGTATACTCCCAATTGATCGATTTTCCAAAATGCATACGGTCGCTGAATATCAAAAGAATAATTAACTGTTTTGGTATCTTTCTTCTCTCCATCATCCCATTTTAATTTGTACGTTCGTTTAACCGATATTCGATATGTACATTCCCCTATATATTCTGTAAAGGTATGTTGAGAAAGATAATTCAATGCAAATACATTACCATATAGACTTTCCGAGGTCGGAATCCCTTGAGCGACATCGAACATTTCGCTTCCTCGTCGATCGGCTTTGATGATCGCGGATACCATTGGATCCATGTATTTTCCAGTTAATTGCTGACCTGCTTGAGGAATCGTACATATTGCTGAAGGACCTGTTGTCGGTGGCTCTTCGGCTGCACCTACAGTGATAGTAGCACTATCTTTGAGACTCCACGGATCTTTTGACCAATATGCTGTAATCTGCGCTGTTCCTGTAGCATGGGCAGTTACTTCTCCTGTAGCAGGATCCACACTTGCAATCGCAGGATCAGACGATTCCCATTTCGTCTGATCTCGATGTGTGACATCAATCCAGTTATCCGTAAATTCTTGCTCGTTATAAGCTTTCGTACGTACTTCAGCAGTTAATTGTTCGGTATCGTCAATTTGCAATGTTGCATCCGATTTGACTTGAATTTCTTTCTTTTCAATGACATGTCCTGTGTAGTTGATTTTAAGAGGTGTATAATACTCTACCCATAGTTTTGGATCACCATCTTGTCGCTTTGAATACTCCTTTACTAAATCTGGAGTATATGAATTTCCCGTTTTTGTATAAATAATCGCAAAAATATCACCTTTTTCGTAACTTACATCGCCTACAGAGTCATAACTCATAGCGTTAGTAAATTCAATATGTTGAAATCCTAAATCAGAAATATATTTCTGATCATATGGATTACCCTGAGCATCTTGCATGCTTATAGGTGGATATTTTTCTACTGTTATTTTGTCTTTAACTACAAAGTCTTTTGGTCTGGCGTTCTGTCCTTTTCCTTCTGTTCCAGTTTTATAATTATCTTGCCCATCATTTCTTGATGCCGTCCATAAATCTGTGTCAGTCTGAATCCAAATAACTTTTGGAGTAGGGGACGATTCTCCAATTAAAGGAGTTTTTAATGTTTGGATTTTTGTTGGACCTGCTGGTGTTATAGTAATTTCATTCATATTATCTTTGGAATATACAAAAGAACACCCTAATATTGAATTACATAATATTACTAGTAAATATACTATGCTAATTTTATATTTCATTATTTAGTCACCTTAATCTATTTAATAGAAAATCTAGAGCCATCATCAGTGATATAAGTATTACTCGGATAGTCCGTGCTTATAGTATTTTGCATCCATACATTCATCCCATCTTTACTATTTATATATTTTTTAAATATATTTTGAGGTTCAAATACTGGTAAAGTTTGATAGCCGTATTG
>NZ_QGAD01000015.1:0-95339 GCF_005233705.1 Paenibacillus sp. CFBP13512
TTGTTAGTATTTTCTAAAAAAAAAATTATTTATGAAAAAATTCCTAATTTAATGCTTTTTATGTAAAATAACAATATAACGCTGACTTACTTAAATAGTGACACAAAAGTGCCAATTGCATAAAAAGAGTGACACAAAAGTGCCAACTTGCTTAGAATTTTATACGTAAATAGATTTTATTATAGTTTTGAAGCAAAAATAAACGATAATAATTGCTTTATAATTTTATTCGTTATGTATTTAAGCTCCAAATTGGTACTTTTGTGTCAAACTACACAACAACATGAAAATTTAATTTTACAGAATTTAATTTTACAAAATCATCTTGTTCACAGAATCCGTATTTTGTACACATGTATGGTCATATAATAAGCACCAAGCATTTCGGGTGTGGACTCCCTACTTTGCTTGGTGCTTATTAACATCTAATGAAATTACTCGTTAAGTCTATTATATCATTGTTGCGAATCAGCTTCAATGGTAATATCTTGATCGCTTGGACTTGGGATAGCCTTACTGACTATAGCACTTATGACTAAGAGTTCCACAATTTTAGAGATAATAACTTGCACAAATGAAAAATATTCTACATATATAGAAATAACAAACTTACTTCCCGAAAGTTCTGATGGAAATGCCACATACAAACTGATAAAAGCAGATTCGATAAGATTAACGTCTACATTCAAGGTTTTATATATTATGTAATACAGAAGTCCGAAAATAAGGATTGGAGCAGCCAAGCATAAAAACAAAGAGCAAATCAATTTAGATATTGAGTATTTACTGGCATTTACAATCATTTCAGAACAAAATTTAAAGAAATCGAATATAAAAAGGAAGAATGTAATGGCGATGAATATTATTGATAAAGAGCCTAATAGCAAAGGTGAGACTTTCTGTTTCGCCCCTAAACACTCTAGGATAATAGGAAGAAGATCGTATATACAAAATATTATTATATAAACTGCTATACACGTCCTTATCAAAGTAATGACAAGATCCTTCGACTTGAGGAATGTAGATACCCACTTATAGATTCTGAATCCTTTGATTATTGTCCCCTCCTTTTCCTACTCTCTTGGTTAGTCTTTCAATTGATTAGTAAATAAAAAACACCAACAAATCGAGGTGCTCCTCAAAAAAGTTGGTGTTTTTTTGCGTAGGTCAAGCAACTAAAGCTGTAGATAATTATAACATCAATCTAAAGAGAAACAAAGTGATAAACTAAATAACTATGCTGCTTACTTTGGCGGAGCAAGTTGAGATTGTACATATCCTTGCATAATGGCAAATATGATAATAAGGGCTACAATGATACCAACTGCCCACAATAGAACTTTTACCCATGTTTTCATTTTCATACTATAACACAACCTTTAAACTTAGTTTTCTTCCGTGGCAATCAGACTATGACCAGTACCATCTGCATAGTAGACACTAGTTCCATTGCAAATACCTGTTTTTATAGAGTAACCTTTGATGGGCCCAAAGGAGAATGTGAAGGCTCCTTTACCATGAAAATCATTGCCAATACCTCCAGCTGTATATGTTGATACATAATGGGAGTCTGCATAAGGCTTAGTCGTTTGAAGCAACGGGTTTAAGTTATCAGTAATGATAAATCTCCAGGTATTTTCGGATGCTGCGTAAACACGTTTAGTGCTTGGATCTCTCTTAAACTGCCCAGTAATCGCACCTCTAAAGATTGTGATCCCTAACACCTGTACGCTACGGTTATATACAATCGGAAAGAAGGAAGTACTTGCTGCGGCGGTTAACCCATTAACTTGTACATTAGTATCGTCGTCATTTACCTGTACTTCTGGAAAAGTACTGTCACCGTCAATTGCCTTCAACATGATGTCTGGATCACTGATAAGGTCTACAAATTTCTGTTGCTGCTCTGGAGATAAGTCCTCAAACTGTGTCAGAGGAGTGCTTGTGTCAGAAGAAGCGGGAGCAATACTATTTGCATACGTATTCGGTGCACCCTCTTTTAAAAACTCAATATACTCTGCTGGAGTTAATGCACTGTCAGATGCGCTGGCATGGGTAGAAGGTGCAAACCCAACCAAAGAAACGGTTACTAAAGATATGCTCAAAAAACTATTAAATATTTTTGCTAATTTCATACTAACACTCCTGAATATGTATTTTTTGTACTATGTAAAACTATCACTCATTTTTGATATTGTCAAATTTAGGTAGCGGAAAATAAAAAAGCTAACCACCTATTTTAGTGGTTAGCTTTCCTCTATCTACTATTTTTTAAGATACTGATTGACGAGTTCCTCATGTAACTTAAACGCACTGGTTTCATCTATGGATTTTACAATTTGAAACAAAAGTATCAAATTATTTTATTTGTCTTTTTGTGTCATTATTTACTGTAGTCTTTATTCTCTGATCTGTACAATTTGCAAATGATAGTACTGATAAATATAAATTTAGTCTAGATTATCTATTCTGTTATTGATTCATCTTAGCAACTTTTTTGGTCAAATCATCAAAATCATTTCGTCCTATATCATTTAAATTTCCACTAAGAAGGTCCAAATCACGTTTAGCTAACACAATTTTCTTATCAACTATCTCAGTCAAGAGTTCCCTCATAAACTCTACATCAGAGTACTTAATGATTAATGTAAAAAAAGCATCTTTTAGCCAAATCCTGTTTAACAACTCATTAAACACCTCTGTATTAGAAAGTAAACGTTCCTGAAAAATTCTAAAACTCTTAGTAATTGCACTAAAATTATCCTTAATCAAATCCATAGCAGAGTGAGAAGGATATGTATCCCCTGCTGCCTTATAAATAGTTATGATTAAATCGATATGATCGTCATTAGTGATATGATTAAAAATCATATCATTGTATGTCAATATCAATTTGATACCAAAATTTTGGTCACCAAAATACATACTCTTAATTAATGTAAGGATCTTCTCGAAACAAATTACGTGCAATTGGCGATCCACAAATTCTTTTGACTGATTAAGATACTCTCTTATTTTTTCTTTATTTAGATCGTATTTGCCGTCCAGATTGAACGTGATCTGAGAAATTTCTGTTATGAGCTTCTCTGCATCAACATTTACTGCTAAATCTAATTTTCTAAACAACATTGATGCAAAAAAAAGCTGTTCTAGCGCTTCCTGTTCTGATGGAATTATCGAATGGTCATGCGCTAGAACATTACGAATTGACATCGTTGAACCCGAAAACAACCACATTGCTCCCATTTGCGCTGAACCATCTTTTATTTTAAGAATAGGTGCTTTCTCACTAAAAGCTTTTTGCATAAGCGCTGATCCATACAAATCTAGTTTGCTCTTAATACGAACATCATTATCTAATGCTAAATAAGTATCGAGAACAGCAGGACGAAAATATCCATCTCGAAAAGGCTCCTGGGACATTTCCAATACTCTTGGATGTAACCCTTTTAACTTATTTAATTCAGGTCCTTCAATCACTTGTGTTTTTGGTACTTGTGATGGAACTGAAGTAGCTTCACTGATCGATATAGAGCTTCCTTTATCTGTAACTGTTATTTGTGTTGGAAACTTTACATCACACATAATTAATCCTTCGTCTATCAATGTTTGTATCATCATCAAACACGGGTGCTCATCCTTTACTTCTGGGAAGAATACCGCGTAGTCTTTACTATCAAATGATAACTTCTGACCAAAATATTCCGAAAGTTGATTAAGGTTCTGCATAACTTTAAGTTTACGTTCCGCTAAAGATGGAAACTGATCAACAATTTGTTGAATGGTAAAACCTTCCGAATAATCATAAGGGTCGCTAATAAATAGAGTTGCTACTGGCTCTTTATTGATCGTTCTATACCTGGTGAATGCTGAAACCTTCATCAGCTGTGGTAGCAGTTTACGTTCAGAAGGTAAATCTTCCAAGCACTCTTGAGTAATTTTGAAGTCACCACAACTTGGGCAGCTTATATCGAGAACTTCTGATACTTCTCTTATTTTAGATGCTTCGTTACTGCAAAGTGGACAATTAACCTGCGATTTCATACTAATCACTCCATAATTTGAATTCCTCCTACACTCGCTAAAGCTGATCGACATTTTGAAAGCTTATCGATTTCTTTATAGTTCATGTAAGGAGTCGTTTATTGACTTGAAATTAGTAAGCACTTGTACAATAAAATAAACGCACAAAGATTCATTAGAATAACGAATTGGGCTTTAAATACGTTCATATTTGTCATATATGGCATCAAAAATATCATCTACTTGCTTTAAAGATTCTAAGATTATGTTCGTAACTTCACTCGCTATTGCTGACAACTCTTTAAATTCTGTAGACTCATGAAAATAAGTCGAGAAAACTTTGTGGGAGACAATATATTCAGCAGGATTTAAATCAGTTTTAATGATCGCTTTTCTCTTCGTAGGATATATTAAATTTTCCTTATAAAACGAAGATTTAAACAAATTAACTAAGTGAGGATTATGATTCTGCCAATCATTCTGCCAATCATATTCTGCTTCTTCTTCAGTATAGTCAATAATATTTTTGACAACACTACTTGGAGAATTACAAACTATATTATACTCTTCCACATAAGCAGTCTCATAACATACAAATTCACCTTCATTATCATATCTCGACATTTTTCCATCTTCAATGCTTCCATATAATTCAGTAAACCCATCAGCAAAAAAATTGCTAATTATTATAGTACATATGCTTCGAGCGCTATAATGGAATTTTTTCACGATTTTTTGAAGATTAGTTAGCGTTTCTAGTAAAGTAGAATCAACTCTAAATCTGTGTTGTTCTGATATTATTTTTTTAATGAAATTTAATTTAAACTCTGGGAAGAATATGCTTTTTTGATGTTCTTCTTTTAATTTAAGAAGTTCCTCTTTTAATGGAATATAAAGCACCCTTTTAATTTTCATAATCACTTGAGGATCAGAAGACTGTTCACTTGGAATTTGTAAACACTTGTATCTTATGTCTTGATTGTTCTTTTTATCTAACTCTTTTGCTATCGCATGAATATGAATTAGTTTAAATGAAGCATTGTTTTCTTTGCATAGTTGTTCACAAGAAGTTACTTCATTATGTTGAGGATTAGTTGCTGTAAAAGCAATACACATCAGGCTATTCTTACCTTTAAGAGAATAATAAGTATTTAAACAAGATTGAATATCTTTCACAAGTTTTCCTTTTGTACTATCTCTCGTAACTTCGACATAAATACAGTTTCCAGCTTCGTCTTCTTTCCATAGATCAGGTTGTCCTTTACGTGTCTGATTCGTGCCTTCCTTTCTACCACTAGGAACTAAATTATCCCATTCGTAATTCATGCGAGGTAATAATTCCAATGCCAACTGTTCTAATTGTCCTGCTGATAGCGACGTAATCTGTAACTCTGTATGATTCAATTTGAACAACCTCCTTCTTAAATAATTGATTATTAAATAGAATCATTGATGTCAGATAATATTATCAATTTTATTGTGTTTTATCTATGAATAGCTTTCTAGATGACAATACCACTAAAAAAGCCATCCAACTGTAGCTTGTTGAATGGCTTTGCTAAAAGTCTAACTAATAGCCTGTATCTTATTATTCTAATACAGAAAGGTTAATTAACATATCATATAATATAGAGATTACTACTCTAAGTACGGTTTGGATCAATTAAGGGGGGTCTGGTAAGATTCCTATCTACAAACTTAAGATTGGTCATACTATATCCTATTCCTTGCGCTCCTTCTACTACTCCTACTGAATAATCTGCAAATATTTGCTTTTGCCTGCAAACCAAACACATTAAATGTCTGCGATCTATTTCATGGTATCGGTAATAATTTGCGCCACAGGAGCAAGTTATATAAAAAACACATTTTTCGGGTTCTATCATTTCTTCCATTTCTTCAGTCTCCGAATTTAAAAGTAACTGTAGCTCAGATTTTTCTAAGTAAGTTGATTTAATCTCAAACGTAGCCACTAAATGTGGAGATATTCCATGCACATCTTTATCAATTTGAACCACAAATCTAGTATTTGTTTTATAACACTGCATCCACTCTACAAGTTGTTCTTTGGTTAGATACACATCTTTCTTTATTCCTGAATTCAATCTATACTCTAAACAAATTTTACTCTCCAACACGCATCCCCCATCATCTCTATTTTAATACTATTTCTTTTAGCCATATTACCATATTTAGGTGTTTTAATAATCACTATTCTACTTTTGATGCCACCTGATCGATCAACCGATTAGTCACCACTTCAAACGATTCAGGCTGGAGAAGTTCTACCGGTGAGAATCCTTTTTCAAATGTAAACCCGTCACCTTCGATGATTAAAGCATAATGATCTCCTAATGTTGTAATATGAAGTCGATACCCATAGTCTGCGAGTAATCCACTAATACGCGTATCTCCAAGTTTCATTTTTAATTCAATCGTGGGCTGGATCTCAATAATTTTCTCGGCTACTTCGATGACCTGTTGAGGTTCCCACTTCTCCTGGATATCTCGTTTATCACTAGCAGCCCAAAGCTCTAAATCATGTTCTTCTTGTTGACGAATTTCGCTGGTTGTATCATTCCATTTATTTTCAATGTAGTTCTGAGCAGAATCAATTACATGTTGATTTATAATTTCAGGGATTGATTGTTCATAGGTTACATACTTTAAAAAATCTTCAAAGTATTTTGCAGGTGAACTTTGATGGATTTTGATTTCCCATTCTTCTATCATTCCTTCTTCCGGCATATGAGGATACATGATAGATTTCATATTCGATGCGCTGATCGCCATATCGACTTCAGACACTAACTGTCTTTCATCCGATATCCGGGCAATTCGTTGCTCAAAGTCACATTTTAAGATAAAGATGAAAGGATCGCTAGAGATAGAATCTAAAGAGGCTTGAACTACAATCATGGCTCCACCACGAGCAGATGTTGTATTAATATACTGACGTACCAAGTCATCACTCATGGCTTTAAATGATTCTTTATCGTTCGTATGTCGTAGCTGATTAAACATATTGAAATTGGGGTTACTGTTTAACTCGTTTCCAGGTTCAACAACAAACGTACCTACCTTAGTAGAAACGTTTTCTTTAGCTGGATTTTTAGGAGCTTTCCGATTACAAATTTTCGAAAATTCTTTATGCAAAAAATTTTTGATATCACTGTTTTCATAATCATCTTGATCTAACGTTTGATAGTGCTTATATAAATTGTTCTGATTTCCGTCTTTTCCTTCGATTTGTAAAACAAAAAAAGATAAATAATTCATGCTTAATGACATCATTTTTGCTCCTCTATTTATGAATTGAACAACTGCTCTAATCGATTACGAAGCATGTTGTTTTCAGCAACTAATTTTTGTCTTTCTTTAGCTAACTTTTCAGCATCGGCTATTTTAGAAAGTAGCCAGCTGCATAATGTTAATTCTTTTTCTCGATTTGCCGTAAACCAGTGATCTTCAGTAGTTTTAAGCACATGCCCCTTGATCACCTTACATTTCCCTTTCGGATCTACTTCTATCAATCCCCAACCTAGCGGAAGCTCATCTACAGTGATTAATCCTTCGGGAACAAGATAATACCGATAGTTTCCCATACCCTTTTCTGGATGAATACGAAATGGTTTTTTTGAGTCTTGGAAAAAATCCTTTCTGGACACTTTGACTTCAATTAGAATCGTTTCTAAAATCACTCCATAGTTAGTACGAACACCAAAGGCATCTGCAATTTCACTTTGATACCCGCTTGAGACTTCTGATATGGCGAATGTACATGCTGCACCTGATTTGGGTAGGTCATATTGATTACGAGCTTTCTTCAGCCATTTACAAGCGACTAAGCATAGCTCTTGATGTTGAACTGTAGCCAATACCATTCTCACCTTTCTTATAAAAAGACAAAAAAAGCACCTCGATGATCGGCACATGCCAATCATCGAGGTGCTTCCTCGTCATTTATTGAATTGATTTCATTGTACTCTAAAAATGTAAATAATTCTATATGGTACTTCTAGAGCATCTCTAAAAATAAGTATTGATTAAAAAATAAATTCTTAGCTTGTTAATTTTTTTAAATTATTATTATAAAAGTATATTTAAAAGGTACTACCATCGTAAATATGGATTAAATTCTGTTTCAGGATCTTCTAATTTAAGTAATTGTTTATCCACTATTTTATAGAAAGTGGAAACATGATATTCTTCATACAATACTTCTATACAGTACGTTTCTTCAACAATTACAGTTAAAATATTTTTAAAAAAGTGCGAAATCGTGTGATCGTAGTCTTTCAAGCTACACTGAAATATCCATATGCCATCTTCTATACGATTTTTTCATTCTTTCATCTCAACTTCTCTTTTCCACATGTCCATATAAGCCAAACTTCCAAATGGAATCGAACTTGCACTGGGATATAAAGAGTATTCTTCAAACAAATCATGTCCAAGACTTGACCAATTCTCTGTATCAATTAATTTTTGAATACTATTAACAAATTCAGATTTTAATTTTACTTTACAACGTATACCTGTATACATTCCCATTTGCTTTATCTCCTTATACAATTGCTAAATTGTCTAATGACATGCTAAGACAAGATTTTATAATCAACTTCTTCATTACCTTCACAATTATCTTAAATAACCTATCAAACTACTTGCTTTATCAATGGTATAACCTTTAAAGAAAATATTGCTGAACGATAATTACCGTTATTTTTTTACTATGAACAAATTGTATTCACATCTTCATTTATTCAATAGCACATATGGTTTATAAATATAATTGAGGGTTTTCTTCTTGTTTTATTTTGTATTCGACATTTGTTCTTTGCTTTTTTAATTTTTTGAACTCAGTCTCACTTGTAGCATAGTAAGTCAGTTTTTTATTGGGACGGTTGAAGAAATGCAAAGCTATCTCTACACCTAGTGAAATACCTATAAATGTTAATAAAATAACAATCGCTAAAATAAGATCTTTAAATGTTATCTTATTCTCAATTAACATTCCAGGTGAAAATATAATTAACAAGATTAATAAAGTTAACAAGACATGTGATACCACTCTAAAAATCTCCTTAATTAATATACGAGTATATAGCATTGCCTTTCCGGAAAAATCTTTACTGCCAATTGTGTTATACCACTTATGCCTAGCATATAAAGTTTGTTGTTTTTCTTTCCTGCTCTCTTCGGTGTATACAACAAATTCCTTAAAAGCATCCCACAATTGATTTAAATTTTCTTGGGTGATCTCTTTTTTATAACGATCGTATCTTTCTTGTACATGTGTATAAGATAAAGAAACATTACTATCGAATTCGGTAACGATCGGTGAATCTTCGTTTTGTAATAACTCCATAACCGTAATAAACCCATTTGATTTTTTTCTTTGATCAGTTTCTTTGATCACATCATTCATTTTTTGAATTAGTGGATACCACTTTGTGATATCCTCTCTTGTGTTGCCCATAAAAAAATCATATCTTTTATGACTTCGTTGTCCTAAGTAACCCACAATAATAGTCAATAGCGTAAGTATCGCTGTAATGTATCCCCAATAAGGGATAAGCGATTTCATCGTATCCAGCATTTCATCTTCCTTTACAATAAATTTAATGAGTCATCTCATTTCTATCCAATATACTATAAAAGGTTACTTTGGAATATACTTCTTATCTCAACAAACAAAAATAAGAGTAGCCAATGATCGGCTACTCTTATTTTGAGATTACATATTCATTAGACGATAAATCATCATAGCTGCTTCAGCACGCGTGATTTTTGCTTTAGGTTTGAATGTACCATCTGGATAGCCTTTAAGTGTACCTCTAGCTACACTATAAGCAACGTCTGCTTTGGCCCAAGCAATGATATCATTCTGATCAGAGAATGAAGATTGCAGATTAGAAGCAGGTTTGTTACGAGATACATTCGCTAGCATAATCGCTGCTTGTTCGCGCGGAATTGATTGTGCCGGTGCATATTGAGATGCTGTAAACCCTTTGGTCACACCATTGTTTAATGCGACAATCAATTCTTTAGCATACCAGCTATTTAAATCTACATCAGAGAAGTGATGTTGATAGCCAGCCGTAGAATGCATATCTAGTGCTCTTGTAATCATGATCGCAAATTCAGCACGCGTTACAGCTTGCTCCGGTTTAAATGTCCCATCTTCATATCCTTTGATGAGTCCTTTCCCTGTAAGAGCTGTAATCGCTACATGAGCAAAATGTGTCTCACTCAAGTCAATAAAAGAATAGGTATCTTGCGTAATCGAATTACTATTTGTAGAAGATGGAGTAGAGTTTGAACTCGATTCTTTCGTTCCACTAGATTTCGATTCATTGCTTACAGATGGATTACCACCGGTACTCACACCACCTGAAGAACTATTTGTGTTCGTTGTTCCATTATTCGCATCACTTGTGTCGGCATGCTCTTTGTCTTTGTCCTTATCTTTTGTCGGTGTAGGATTGGTTGGACTAGGAGTACCAGGTACTGTTGCATTAGTACCATCTGCTGGAGTCATTACATCTACATTCGCATTACCTACTACTTCTTCAGTTCCATCTTTTTTCGTTTTAACGGCTGTAATGTTGTACTGATAGTTTGTCGATGGTTCTACACTGGTTTCTTCAAATCCAAGTGATCCATTGGTTTCGGTAACTATGCCTTGATCTTCTGTTTTACCTGTCACCGTATTATAGTACGTTTTACGGTATTGGTTTTCGGCTACTTTGGTATAGGTGATACGTGGATTACGCTCTACATAATACGTATCTGCATCAGATACCGTTTTGAAATTGAACGTAATTGTGTAGCTTTCATTACTCTTAACCGGTTGTACAACCATAACAGGCGCTTCAGCAGGCGTATTCACTGTAATTGTATCTCCCTGAGTACGTCCAAAATTATTACCCGAGTATGCTGTATAGGTATACGTTTGTTCCGATGCTACTGTATCATCTTTAAATGCAGTTAAGATACCATGATAGACAAGCACATTTTGATCTCGATACACATCATAATACGTTGCATCAGTGACACTTAACATTTGTAATTTAACATAGCCCGATGATACTTGTGTAGCTTTCAACCCTGTTACTGGTTGAGGCGCTTCGCCAGCAATACTTTGTTTAGGAACATTTACAGAGATCACAGCCGACTCGCTGGTTAAATTTCCTTTACGTGCTTTAATACCATACGTGTTTAATGTTCCACCAGTAACATTCATATCTGTGAATTCTGGTGAAGATACATTTCCGTATAACTGATTGTTTCGATATACATCATAGCTTTGAGCACCATCTACCGCTTTCCATTTTAGCGAGATTTCTTTATATGTCGCATTCACAACAGTCAAGTTTTTTGGGTAGGCTAGTGATTCAGAAGGCGTTGTCACATGGACAACTACACTTTCGCTATTAGATTCGTTATTCATGGCTACTAATTCATACGTATAAGTGGTTTCTGGAGCTACCGTTTTATCATCCCAATAAGTGCTCTCGGATGTTCCTAGTTCTACTCCATTACGCAACACTTTATATTTTTTAGCTCCACTGACTTGATCCCAAACAAGGTATACATGGTTATGAGCAACCGTAACGGCTGTAAATCCTTGAGGTTTTAAAAGCTCCGCTTTTGTAAGCGTTATGCTTGTACTCGCTGCACTACTTGTTGACGTTCCATCTGTTGCTTCTACAGTATACGTGTAACTATTTCCTGCTAAAACATCTGCATCTGTAAAGACCATATTACTTGTAACTGTGTTTAGTAGTTTCCCGTCTCGTTTGATCAGATAAGAAGTTGCCCCTGCCACCGCATCAAACGAAATTTGAACTTTACCTTCGATAAGTTGAGCTTTTAAATTGCCCGGGGCCGTAAGGACGGTTCCTACTAATGTTGTTGCTTTAGCAGATACAGCTCCACTCGTTGCTGATCCGTATTTAGCTGCTAACGTATATAAATACGATGTACTTGGAGTTAAACTACTATCTTTAAAGCTTGTAGCTGTTCCTGAGTAGATTTCTTTTCCTGCACGTTTTAGCACATATCCAGTCGCTCCACTCACTTCAACCCATTCAAGTTCCGCTTCATTAGCGGTTGTATTCATTACATATAATGCTTCTGGTTTCTCATAGACTGGATCGGTGTCTAGTGTTTTGACCGTGCCTGTTGCTGCATCACTTACATTGGTACCGATTACGGCATTGACGGTTACCGGATAAGACGTACTTTTCACCAAGCCGGATACATCGATAGACGTATCTGTTGTAGTCAGCGTTTGCGTTCCTACTTTCACTGTATAACTTTCTGCTCCTGGTACTTGTGACCAACTAGCATTAATCGTTGTTGTATTGATTCCTGTTACGACTAATTTTTCAGGAGTTGCTACCCCTCCAGATGTAATGCTCACATCTGTGCTTTTAGCATCTCCAGCTAGATTCCGAGCCACTACTGTGTACTTATACGCTGTTTGAGCTTTAGTGCTTGAATCGATATATTGCGTAATGGCATTACCTAGATTAGCGATGAGTTGACCATCGCGGTATACTGCGAATGAATTTGTTGCCAATATTAAAGGGTCCCATGAAACAGTTACCGTTTTATTGGAAACAGTTGTAGTTGCTTTAACATTCGTAGGGTTTGCAGGGAGTAATAAGTTAGGAAGATTCGCTTTGACTTCGCTAGTATCTACCCAATTAAATCCACTGGTACTATTGTAATAGTACATAATTTTGCTATCGCCACTAAACCCACTAGCGAGAGTGAAATCACCTGTTTGAGCATTATTCACCTGAGAATAATCGGTGAATCCAAGACCATTATATACAAACATCGTTCCATCTGAACTTGCGGAAACAGCTTTATATGACGAAGAACTGTTGCTTCTGAGTACAGTTCGTACTTTAGTATCCAGATCAATTGCACTAAACGTGTACAGATTCATATCAAAATACATACCATATAGTTTTTTTCCGTCTCCACTGAGTAAATACGGATGAATTCCTTCAGCACTGCCTGAATAAATGACCGTACTTTTATCTGTTGCTAGATCATAATTGACAGTCGTTGCTGCATTGCTATATCCGTCATAGATATAAGATAAAACAATCTTTGTGCCTTCTTGATTGAGAATGACTGGTGCACCGGTCACTACTGGATTGATATCTAGTGTGTTTTTACTACCATAAATAGTAGGAGAAATCATTTTGACGGAAAGATCTGCTGTATTTTGCACAGAAGCTACATATTTTGTACCGTCATAATAGCTGTAAGCTACCTTTGATCCATCTTTTGAAATAGATGGCCACCCAAAAAATTTCTTTGTACTTTTCGCTAGTTGGGTGCTTGTTTGTTGCGCTGTATTGTAGCCCATCATTTTAAATGAAGCTGTGCTTTCTGTTTCTTTGTAGATGACATATGATCCATCTGCCGAAATCACCGGATCATACAGCGAATACGTAGAGCTAATAAGTACTTTAACTACATCTTCACTTCGATCGTACATATAAATATTTTTTCCAAATGCCCAAACTGCTTGGTCTCCATCGGCATTAACTGAAATGTTTTTGAAAGAACCCTGTTCATTAGTGGGTGAAAAAGTCGTTGGGATCTGGTGAGGTCGTACCGCATCGGTATAGGCATTTGTTTTATCAACCACGACTGAGGCAGCACTCACCATGCTTGTTGATAGTGAACTTGTTAAAAGTACAGCCGTTAACAAGACAGATCCTAGTTTTTTAAAATTCAATATAATATCCCCTTTTTAATTAATTAATGATCATCCATGACAATAGATTGTTTGCTTTTTAAACCATAGCTTCTCCCCCAAAACGCAAAAAAAGCACCTCACAAAAAAGACATAGTAGTCCTTTTGCGAGGTGCTTCCCCGTTACGAATATTCATTTGACTTCATAATAGCATTTATTGAAGTAAATTTAAAGGATGATATTCCCAAATTAAAAATTACTTATTTAGAATTTACCTATATGTCCTTTTATTCATTTATGATGTACATATTCCGATATGATTTAAAGAATAAGAAAGGATGGGTTTGATGGATTGGCTTCGAGAATATAAAGAGTTTTTCATTTTAGCCACTACTGTTAGTGTAGTCATTGGTTGGTTGATTACATACATAAGCAGTCGTAAATTAAAACAGCAAGAAGTATTTCATGAGAGAACTGAAAAAAGTATTACAACAATTTTAGGACCGATAGTGAAAGAATTAAAGGCAATTATTGAAGAGAATCATGAGCAATCTCGCTTTAGAAAGCTTAAGCAATTTGTTGAGCTATATGATGGGATTGAATCCCCTCTATTTTTATCAACGAGTCGGGAGCTAGTTAAGCAGTTTGATTTTGTCGTGCAAGAATACCAATCTTATAATAAGGTGTCATCTCAGGAAAACTATAATGCACTTTGGTCATCTATACTTAGCCTACAAAAGCTCTCTAATGAAAAGTTTGATGAGCATACTGATTTTTTATTTAGACATTATGATTGGAAATACGAAGTGGCAAAAAAGAACATTTTAATTCAAGTTTTAATCTATACCTTAAAATTCATGAAAAACATTATGCAAGGATTAGCTCAAATTGTTTTCATCTCATTGTTCGCAATATTAATAATAGACAGCATTACTTATCCTTTTTTAGATTTTTTCATGATAAAATCTTATATGGTATCAGATAGATCATATTTGATACTTGCTCTTTTTGCAGTTTTCCCAATTTCTTGGTTTCTAAATTATCTAGATAAATATTTATTTGGTTCAAAATCAAAAAAAAAATCTAATATCAAAAGAAATGACAAATTGATTAGTTCAAATATAGAAACATCACCACATTTATTTTTGAATTCTTCTATTACATTAGATGAAATTCAACAAAAAAATAATGAAGATAATCTCGTTCCAAATCAAAATAAATAACTACATGTGCTTTAAATGAAAAGAAGCACCAGACGTTGATTCTGCTGTCTGGTGCTTCTTTTCATTATTTGTTGATGATAACGCAGTCTGGATATAAATATTTGGCTAATCGGTTTGCTTCATTCAGATTAGGAGCATCTAAAAATTTATTTACTGTTCCTTTGACCTTACAATGAATAGTGACTTTCCAAGTCATATAGCGATTATAGAATCTGCTGTCATATCTTCTTGCTGGGAATGCCTTTACAAAACCATCTAAGTCATCAAAATCTACGTTAGACTTGATAATAACTCCATTCTCTTCCATGTCCTTATAAAGTATATATGATGGAAAACTCTTTTTCCCTCCAACTATCCCTCGAATCATTTGATTATCTAGTGGATAAGTTAAGTAGTTATTGTTAGTGTTTCCTTGAACGTAATAATATTTTTGATTACGTTGAACGATATCCCCTTTTTTAAATTTGAATGTTTTCTCCATTTGTTCTTTAAGGTACTTCTCATACGGTGCATTCGCTTTCTTTAACTCTTTTTCTGTAAGCGGTATGGGATGAACATACAATCTGATCGGATCTTGAATTCTGAAAGAATCTGTTCTTTTTCTCAATATAAACACTCCTCTAGTTTCTTTAGAGCAAAAAAAATACGCGCTCTTTCCAGAAACCACAAAATAAATGGTCACTCGAAAGAGAGCGTATTATAATCATAAGTCTTCGTAGCGCATGCCTGAAGATAATGTATTTAATTAATGTATACAGTAAGTATAGTTGTTTTTAAGATAGGATTCAAATAAAGTGAACCTTGATTATATTGAAAATGTAATCGTATACGTTTAGCTAATTAAAGTCTATCTTCTTCATACTGCCTTTGCGCTTGGATTTGTAAATGATCCAACAAAGCCATAGCACCATGTATACTAACTGGTATAGAATCTAGCTTTAACTCTGAGCCTTTCATATGCTTTTGAAAACGTTGAGGATCGAATTGATCGACATTAAATAGGCATTCTGTTCGAACATCCAGAATTGCTAAGTACATTGGATATACTACATGACCATTTTTAACTTCTGCAATCATCTCATCACTGCTTGTGTCAGTGATCATAATAGCCGGAAATAGGTTTTTATATTGAGTGATATACTCCCATAACTCTTCAACTGTATCAATATAATCAGGGCTATGATATTGACCATTCACTTCTACTTTGTAACAAGAATAAGCCATGTTATTTATCTCCCTTCTTTTTAGACTATAAGATTGTAAATTAGCTTTCTTTTATTTTACGTATTATTGGGTTTGAATTTCTACATTCGATACTTGACTTAATAGTTCTACCCATACTTTTGAGTTATTCTTTTCATGTAGTGTTCTCATAATGGTAGCAGCAGATGGTATATCCGATTGTAGATTTTTATAATAATGATCATATTGATATCTAGTAAAGGTTGCATTAAAGAAGTAACTTGCATTTCGTAGAGCTTCCCAACAATTAAATTCTGTAAAAACTTTTGTTCTACCATTCGTTTTTAAACGTTTTCTTGGTGTTTTTCTTGTGAAATTATAACAATCTGTCAACACTGGAAGATCCTCTTTCGCAATAAGGGTTCTATCCATACTCAATCGGAGTATGGTTGTTTGTAATGATTGATTCCCATGGAAATACTTTAATAAAATATCAGCATAATCATAATCATTATTCAAAATTAATGTAATCTTCTCAATTGCTTCTAAAATGGCTATTTTGCGGTGTTCAGAGCAGAGTTCAAGTATTTCTATTCTTTTCTCTAGTACATTAAAGATTTCATCCATGTCAAACCTCCATACATAAAAAAGCACGTCACAAATTAAACATAGGTTTAATTGCGAGGTGCTTCCTCGTCAATAGGTATTAAGATGCACCTATTTTAACATTTTTCGATGATTGTGTATAGATATTTAGAACCATATTAATTACTATTTTTTTTGTGACGCATTGAGCTAAGTATCATAGTGCCTACGAAAACAATAATTAAAATAGCGAAAAAGAGAACGTGCGACATCTCAATACCAAATGCACCGATAATCATCTTCACTGCAATGATCGCAATCATGATAAAAGCTGTCTTTTCAAGTTCTGGGAACCGATCAATCAGTTTTAAGAAGACTTGTGCGACACCACGCATCATTAGAACACCTAGAATGCCTCCTAAGAATAATACCCATACCTTACTACTAATGCCGAACGCTGCAACTACACTGTCTATACTAAATGCAATATCCATTAACTCTACCATGAGAACGGTTTTCCAAAAAGACATAGGTTTGTTTTTCACTTCATCATCTTCACTACTTTTGAATAGACCTGTATAAGCAATATAGATGAGGTATAATCCACCCAAGACTTTTACTGCTGTAAAGCTTACTAGGAATGTACCCAACCCGATCGCTAAAAATCTGAAAATGTAAGCACCAATAATCCCATAAAATAAAGCCTTTTTCTGCTGCTTAGGTGGTAGGTGTCTTACCATTACAGCTAGAACTAATGCATTATCCGCAGATAATAATCCTTCCAATAAGATAAGGCTGGCAATAATCCCCCAGCTTACAGGATCAGATAACGTAGCTACAATATCAGTCCATGAAAAAAAATGACCATAATTCTCTGTGATACTATGAAAAAATTGATTTATACCGTTCATGAACATCCTCCGCTAATCTATGATTAAATAGGTAATCCATAATTCCTACATAATGCTGCTAGTCCACCTGAAAAGCCACTCCCTACAGCTTGGAACTTCCAGTCTCGCTCGTATCGATAAAACTCACAAAATACGACTGCTGTCTCTATAGAAAACTCTTCTCCCAGATCATAGTTTAATAATTCATGATTGTTACTTGCATCCTGAACGCGAACGTAAGCAGCGCTAACTTGCCCAAAATTCTGAGCGTATCGATCAGCATCATGGATAGTAACTGTAATACCAATCCGGTTAATAAAGTCAGGAATTTTTTCGAAGTTGATAATGATTTGTTCATCATCACCATCGCCTTCACCTGTACGATTATCTCCCGTGTGTACTACTGCTCCATCATAGGTTGATAAATTATTGTAGAATACAAAATCGTTTTCATCTTTTGCTTTACCATTCTCATGTTGTAAAAATGCTGAAGCATCTAAATCGAAGTCGTTACCTCCTTTATAAAGATTAGTATCCCATCCTAACCCAACGATCACACTTGTGAGTCCTGGATTGGATTTAGTAAGATCAATGCGTTGTCCTTTTTGTAGGTTGATTGTAGGTGTGTTCATTTGTATCCCTCATTCTATGTTATAATCAAAACCTTCTGGAGCATGAATTACGCTATTGTACAATCCTTTATTTATGCCATGACCTAAATCTTGTGTAAGATAATTTCCTTTTATGATAGGGACTTCACCTTTTTTTAGATCTAGTATTATATCAAAATATTTCAATTCCTCTTTTTTCTGCCCTTCTAATTCATAAACAACATGCTTTTCTTTTGGAGAGAATGCAATAGTACCACGCGTCTGTGGATCATTTTCAAGAAGCAAAATAGGCACTTCGTATTTAGATAATTCAGCAATATAAGGATTTGCGTAAGCCCTTTCCCAATATTTTTTTTGACTAATATATGTGTCTGACTTTTTTTTATACTCGTTACTACTAAAAATAATACTAAAGACAAAGAATATTATTACTGTAATGATTACACTTCTAACTACATTAATTAAAAAAGTGTCTTCTGGACAACCCATACTCATAACAATCATGAGGAAAATAAAAACAATAACCAGTAGAGTTACCCAATTCTTTGTATCTGCCCATAACCATATAAAAGAAGGCTCAGTGAATTGCTGACCAGCTGTAATAACTTGCTCTAAAGTCATTAAAAAGTGTTCCTTTCTTAAACTATTAATATAATATTATTTCAACCTAAAATTATTAGGAGCATGAATGACACCATTGTATACACCTGCATTTATACCATGACCTAAATCGTTTTCTAAGTAATTTCCCTTTAAAACAAGAGGCTCATCCTTATCCAAATCATATTCGACATCAAAATAATCTACTTCCTCCAATTTTTTTCTTTCAAATGAATAAATAATTTTTTTTTGACTACCCATCAAAACATCATCTGCTTTGTACAGTAATTTAGAGAATTCTGATTCTCTTGCTCTGACTTGGAATAGGTTACTAGATCCAATATCTTCAGCAAATTCGATCTCAATAGATTTAATAGGAAGATTAGAAATATAAGGTTTCACATATACATTCATCAAGTATTCTTTTTGCTTATCATATGAATCACCTTGTTCAGTATAATTTGCTGTACTAATTGAGAAGCTAAGGACAAAAAAAGCGAGTACAGTTGTTGTAAGGTTTACTCGTAAGCCATAACTAGTAGTTACCTCAGTGCAGAAGGAAAAAAAGAAAAGCCCAATAACAAATACAACACATAAAAACATAACCCATTTCCATTCTACCGCCCAAATCCAAACAAAATGCCTTTCTGTAAATCGTCTGCTGGCTTCGATAACCTGTTGCAAACTCATTTTTATCCGTCTCCTTGTAGAAAGGAGTAATTAAGCTTAATTACTCCTTTTCTTTTTCTACAGTCCAAATTCAGACGCGTTTAAACCTAGAGTTCGTATAATATCTCTAACGGTATTTTGTTCTTCCGTGTCAAAATCTCCATCTGCTGATCCAATAGCACTACATACAGCTACAATTAATCTTCCCTCTTCAGGTTTAGAAGCGAATTTGCTTATTGCTTTTAGTGCCTCTTGCTTTCCGATCATAGCGTCAAAATCAAAATTTTCTACATAGTGATTAAAGCGAGCAATCACTAAACTCATTTCGAATACTTTCAATTGTTCATTTCGTCCAATATAACCTGCCATTTTTTGTTTTTCGTCTGCACTGATATTTCCATCTGCTGCGGCTACCAAAGCGCATCCAGCTACAATAGCATCTAAAAAGTCTTTATTTTTGAATTTCTTCACCTGATCGACCAGACCATTTTTGCTTGATTTTAACCAATTTCTAAATTGACTCATTGAAATTCCTCCTCAAATTTAGGAATATACATACAAAAAGCACCCCGCAGATAGACGTATAGCCTATTTGCGAGGTGCTTCCTCTGTAATGTTTATTCTATTAAAGTCATATTAACATCGTATAACTAAAAAGTATAGGTGTATTTAGCGATAATTACGTGGCACGTTTTTTCTTATACATAAAATAATATAGTTTGAAAAAAGTCCAACCTATTAATTCAAATCCTAATAGAAAAAGACATAAGAATCTAAAAAAGTATATTAAAATATCTACGGTACCTGATACTGTTGCAACACTCATAGTAGGGAATTGTAAATTTGTGATTTCAGACCACAAATTTGTAGTTGCTGTGTTTCCTAAAAACACGGATTGTCCAACAGATAAACTCACAAATAAACTAAGAACAGTCAAAAATCTTGTTACTGAATTTGAATTCTTTTTTCTAGCTAGTTCTGTCCAATACCATAAATCCGGCAAAAAAATCCCTCCAATTTTGAATACCAAAACTATATTGGTACTTTGAAACATGATTAGCTAGTACTTCATTCTACTAAGTATAATACTGCCATTCTTCTATAATATCTTTAAAGACTTATTATAGCGGATTAGAATCGTTTATTCTATGATTTAAACTGTAAGGTAACGGCAGTCTTTAAATTATAATCATTGATGTAAGTATCTAAAACCTGAGATTGTTTAAGAACTCTTTCATCAGAAATCCCGTATCGATCGGCTAGTTGATTTAGTTTTTTTCTTTCGAATTCCAACTGAGAATTTTTATATAACATTATCATTCCTACTTTCTTAAATAAAGTACTTTGTTATTGTAAAACACGTTTCTAATTTTCTCTCTAATCAATTTTAGGAAAATTACTACAAAAAGGATAAAAATTATTATATTAACTTATATAGTGAATTCGTGGTTTATAGAATACATACAAAAAAAGTAAAGCCGCTTCTCCATATTACTGAGAAACGGCTTTACCAATCAAAGCGGTAAGACATTATTTAGTTTTCTTGTATGATCAGTCTGTTATGGTTGCAGTAACAGACTGACCTATTGGTGCATACTGAGTAATACTTGCTGTCATTGTATATTTACTTCCTTTTTCTAAAATGACACCAATAGTTCTATTTAAAGGCTCCAAATGATTTCCAACTGAAAGTTGACTAACTAAAGCACCACTTCCATTAGTGAGACGAATAGTACAATCACCACTTGCACCTGAAGCTGATGTTACCTTACAAGAGAAAGTTTGCATTGTGCCTTTACCAGTAATTTGTACGTCTTTATAACCAATAGCCGCAGTAGTTTGCGTTTTTGTAACAGAGGTAGCGCTTGCAATTTGAGCTACAAACGTTAAACAAAATGCTAATGCAATTACAGACCCTAATCTCATAAACCGTTTCATTACATTTCCCCCTTAGTTTGGTGTACTGGTAAGATAAAGTGTAGTAGCAATGTTAGAATCTCCTTGTATTTCGCCTTTATACAAGCACCCATTCTTCATTTGATAACTAACTACTTTAGGCTCTGCACTTGCGCGTGATAAAAATTCTAATACTGCTGGAAAACTTGTATTGCTACAGCTTTCATACAGTCGTATTCTTACTTCACCTCTAGATACTACGGATATCCTTCCAGGTTTCCCCATACCTTGTATGATATCTGTAAAACCATTGTCTTTCACTGATGTACTGGTACCGTAAGCAAATACAGATTCCCCTCCCGTTCCAAGTAAAAGCGCAAATGCTAATAATGCTGTTAAGTACTTTTTCATAATTGCCTCCTTATTCTTATGTTGTATATACACGTTATATAATACTACAACAATTTTGTTTATGTAAGGGATTTTTGTAAATTTATAGGTTAATTAATGTTGACGATTATAGTATTTATAATTATTGCAAATATCGAATTAATTGCAATTATACTAGTATGGAAAAATATAAACCTAAAAAAAAGCAGTTGCAGAAAGTCTGCTACTGCTTTTTCAGATTACTGTTGCAATGTAATTTCTGCTGATATTATAAATCCCTGCTCGTCTTTTTCAAGTTTTATTAACTGAGGTTTCACCCCTAATTTATTGCAATTTTTGATGATGTTTTGTACATATTTCTCATTATAAGAACTTTTTTTCAATGTTTTAAATTGATATATTTTGTAGAGTAAGTTAATACATGCCATGAATATTATTGCTGATCCTAAGATATTCATGATACGACTTAATTCATTTTCCGGTATGTATATCCAGCTAAATGGAATAGTAATTAAAAGAACAACACTCATTATTACGCTCGCTTTATATTTGAAGATCTCTTCTGGATTCATCATAATCCTACTTTCTAAAAGTATTTAATTCCGCTAGTCACAATACTTATATATATCGAACATTACAGTTAGATAATGTAGTTTTTGAAATTCACCCCTCTAAAAATTCGTTTGATTATCTTATTGAATTTATAATGAGAATAGAACATAGAACATAACGGAGGGGTTCATTTGGCATATACATCCTTAAATCCAAGTATTAAAAGAAAGATTAAAACTAATGAGAAATTAAATAAACTAGCGGCTAAAAAAGTTGATTTAGGGTTTAGATGGGAATTTATCAAAGGAATGCATGGAAATGTTTTTCAAGTAAAAGATCATTTACTCATGCGTTATTACAGACAAGATCGGGAAACATTAAACGCAGGAAGTTTCTTTGATGGCTTTCTACCCTACTATTGCGATTATTGCAAAACAGTTGTAAAAGAGATTGTTAACATCCCGTACACGTTGGTTTATGAATATTTGGTTCGTGCTAAATTAGACAATTCCGAATGGATTAAAAGTAAAACTAAAGTAGTATATAGCTGTTGCGCTGCTTGTGAGAACGGTCCCTTACCGTTATCCCCAGATTTAATTGGTTACCATGTCATTGAAATTTACGAAAATGAAAAATTAATTTTTACTCAGGAGAGAAAAAATTAAAGAAAATATTGTATTGGTAAACCCATTACATTAAGCGGGTTTTACCAATACTACGATAGCTTACATACTCTTCGCTAATTTTCGCCGGATGATTTCCCTACCTCTAAAAGCTTGAGTCTTTATTGTGGCCATAGGTACTTTCATTTGATCGCTAATTTCGGTTAATGTAAGATCCTTCACATATCGTAAAGAAACAGCATTTTTATATTTTTCAGGTAAAGTCTGAATTGCATTTTTGATTGCAGTATCTGCTTCTTTCACAATGTATTGGCTCTCAGGTGTGATTTCATTTCGCCATATATTATCCATAATATTGTCGTATTTCGGATCTTGATAGTATAATGTCCCATTTTTTAAAGCTCTATTTTTGCGAACTCTTAAGTAATCATAACTGATATGTTTTGTGATTTGGTATAACCAACTCGAAAATTTATACTCTATATTATATTGCTCTATATGCCGGAATAGCTTGAAAAATGTTTCCTGTACTATGTCTTCAGCATCTTGTTTATGTTGTACATAATAGTAAGCCATATTAAACAATTTTGGGGTATATAGTTCTACTATTTCTTCAAATGAATACATAGTATCATCAATTATAATACGTATATTTTCGCAGTACATATGCAAATCCTCCATTAATGTATATTATAAAAAACAGAAAAAGCACCTCACACATAGACTAGTAGCCTGTATGTGAGGTGCTTCCTCATGAATGAGTATTCTGATATGATTATCATACATGAATTTGAACATTCATACAATAAAGGGATTTGGAGCTATTACCAGACGATCTCTAACGATTTTATAGAACTATCCGATAAATAGATTATCTTCGCTTTAAAGTGAGTAAAGTACATAGTAAAATAAGACTTTGTGAAAGGATACCCTCCATGATTAATTTAGATTCTAATTATTTCATTCTATTTGTAGCTATTTTATTAATTACTTTGTCATCTATTGTTTCTGCTGTATTCCAATTCAAAAGAGGAGCTAAAATGGAGTCTGCTGGAACTGTTCTCTTCTGTGTCTCCACAGACGTTACTTTCCTCTTCTATACATTACAATTCAAACTAGGAATGTGGATTGGAGCATCTTTCATTTTATTGAGTACATGGATGCTAGTACTCATTAGTTTCAAACAATTGAAGCAGAAAAAAATAACGGATATCTCTTAACATAAAAAGCTGTATTAGGTATTATACCTAATACAGCTTTTTCATTTTATTTCGGATCTTCAATCATACCTTTACGCATAGCACGTTCAATCATAGTTGCACTTTCAGCGCGAGTAAGGTTAGCATAAGGTCTAAACGATTGGTCTGGGTAACCCTGTAAAATATTAATAGATGTTAAGCTATTTACTTCTTGTTTAGCCCACTCTGACACTTTACTACTATCAACGTAATACATTTGATCTGTTTCAGGCAGTAAGGTGTACAAAGCACCACTCAACATTTTTGCAGCTTGCTCGCGATTAATCTCCATATCTGGTTTAAAATCATTCGCATTAAATCCTTTAGCGATTCCATGTTCAATTGCTGCTTGAAGTTCTGGCATATACCATGCAGAGCGATCGATATCATTGAACGATACCTCATGATCTCCACTTGATCGAATTTGTTCAGGCGTTAAAGTCAGTCTAGTCAGCATCGACATGAATTGAGCACGAGTTGTACCTTCATTTGGAGCATACTCGTTTTCACTTATGCCCTTAACAATGCCTAAATTAGCTAAATGATCAATAGCTTCTTGTGCGAAGCTGTTTTCAATATCCATAAATCGACTTTCAGATTCGTCTTTTTCTTCTGTATCTCCTGAAGCTAAAGGAGTGATCGTAGGTTCTTCAATAAGTGTGGCTTCTGCATCATCTTGCTTACTTTCTTGTACAACAATGGATTCCCTTTCTTTTTTTGTACGTGTCACAATACTTTGTTTTTCGGATTGATTTCCTAATTCATTTTCTGTCCATACCTCAAACGTATATATCGAATCAGGGTGTAATTGATCTTGAACAAATTGATGATAGCCTTTAGCTGATCCGCGGAAGAGTTCATGTCCTTGTGATGCGATAACAAAAATTTCAGCATCTAAAGTATGATCGACATGAATAGTCACACTGGTTCGTGTGCTATCAAAGGTAAGGCTGAATTTAGGATCAGGTAAAGTCACAACATCTGGTATCGGCATCGCACGTCCCTCTCCTGTTGTATTGACCGGCACTACCGTATACCCTGTATACCGAGTCGCTGTAGAAAGTGCAGATAGGACAGATTGAGATTCTGTTGTCTGTTGCTGAACAAGTTCCCCTTTCGAATTATAAATTCGATAAGCATCTGCACCTGGTACATTAAGCCAGTGAAAGGAGAATGTACTCAGTTCTATGGTATCAATGTGTACTAATTGAGACAAATCGATATTGGCATCTACAAATCCTGGAATGGTACGCCATGTATAGCGTGACGATTTACCTTTTCCTGAAATATTAAAAGCTTCTACTACAAAGGTAGTTGTACTACCAGGTTCTAGATCTGTAGCCGTATATTCCGGCTGTTTTACTTCTTTCAAAAAGTCTCCGTCGCTAGTATAAACGTTGTAATAATCTGCACTCTTTACTGGCTCCCACTTGACTGTCAATGTGGTCGGGCTGTGATCTGCTGTTGTGTATGTGGTCGGTGCAGAAGGTAACGTTAGAACAGAAGCTTTTAAAGCTTCCCCATAACCAGCTCCATTACCAGCAGCCACCACATAATCGTATGTGGTTCCTCCTACTAATCCATTAACTGTGATTTCACCTGTTCCCACCTCAAATTCTCTGTTATCCATCATTAGTTTGTATTTTGTTGCTCCGACTACAGAAGCAATACGGAATGTTACAAAATCTTCTCCAATTATAGAAACATCGATATCGGGTTGATCGGGTAAAGTAAGGCCCAGAGAACTAATAGATTTCCCAAATCCTGATTTGTTGTAAGGACTAATTTGGATACGATGAGAAGAGCCTGCTTCAAATCCAGTAAAGGTATATTGATTTGACTCACGAGATATATCGTAAGTATACGTATCATCTATAACGGCTTGATATCCGTCTACACCTCGTACTGCTTTCCATTTCATAGTTATACTCGTTGTAGAGGCATTAACTTGATTTAAATCTTCAGGTGCTTGAGGAAGCGTCCAGATATTACTTAGATAAAATGTATTGCCAAAACCACTACGATTTCGAGCTGCTATATCATAATTATAAGACGTTCCTGCTTCTAAACCGGTATCTTTAAAATGAGTCGCTTTATCTTCATAAATCGTAGTTTGATCTCGGTGCAGTTTGTAATACGTATCTTCAGTGACTGAGTCTGCATATACATTTTGAGTCACTGTATTCCAATTCATATCTACTGAATCTTCTGTAATCAAAACAGCATTGAACCCACTAACTAGGTTGGGCAAAGAAAGGTAACTGACATGGTATGCTGCACCCTCACCTGATGTGTTGACCGCTTGGATAGAAAAATTATACCAAGTATAGGGCTGAAGACCACTAACCGATTGATACGTATCACCCATTACGGTTGTATCTACATCCAACGCTTGAGTCGTTAAATTAGTTGCTTGAATATGATACCCTGTAGCGGATTTTACTGGAGCGATGTTCACCACTGACTTACTATAATCAGTACCATCGCTATAGACATTTGCACTAACCGTAATACCCGGTAACGTTGTACCGATCACTGGTTCACTTGGTTCACTCTCTCCTACATGATTATATGCTGTAATCACATAACTGTAAGCTGAGCCATCGCTGAGCGAATCGTCCGATAACTCATTCGCCGGATAATAGACTGTCCATGTTCTTCCAGTGCTTTGATTTTCAATTTTATAGCTTGTACCATCGACTTCTGCACCATTGCTAGGTAAAGACCAAGACAAAAGCATTTTGTCTGTAGCTGTACCGATTACCTTCATCGTTGGTGTTTCTGGCTTATGCTGAAGCTGGTAAGAATTTGTCGTGAAATTCACACTATTTCCTGCTCGATCATACCCTTTTAGATGTAAATACCATATGCCTTCTTTGGTTTGCACGATTGTTTGTTCAGCTTCTGACAGCTGATCCCAAGATGATGGCTCATCAATTGAATCCGACCATTTGTAATATAAACGATTCAGATCCAGCCCTGTCTCGGCATCTGCAAATTTAGTCATCACATGAATATCTTGATCTGACCACGATCGTCCATTTTGAAATACACTCACTGTTGGTTTACGATCATCAATGTTTTCCACATTTATAATATGTTCTATAGTGTTGCCTACTACATCGGTCGCTGAGAATGTATACGTTCCATTTTTAGAAACAGCATAGGTTGTGGAATTTCCTTCTATCTTTTTACCATCAGGTAACGTTAGATACGCGACTCCACTTTCCAAGTCTGATGCATTTACCAACAAAGAAGTTTGATCCGACCATTCTTCGTCTAAATTCTTAACTTGTATCGTAGGTAAAATATCATCAATGTTATGAACCTCAATAGTTTGCTTAACGACATTCCCTGCTAGATCAAAAGCCGAAAATGTATACTCACCATTTTTTGTTACTTTGTACGTGGCTGATTTAGCTTTCTTATGTGAACCATCCGGCAAAGTCATATAATCGATTCCACTTCCCTCATCTGTAGCGGTAGCAGATAGTGTAAGATTCGTAGCCCACTCGGTATCCGAAGGTTCTACTTTCAGGACTGGTGGGGTTTTATCAAAATTGCCGACTTTGATCGTTTGCTTGACGACATTCCCTGACAAATCTGTAGCTTCAAAGGTATAGTCTCCATTTTGAGTCACTTCATAACTAGCAGAATCGCCTTTAATCTGGCTTCCATCCGGCAACGTCATGTAATCTACTTTATCTTCCGAATCGATAGCCGTAGCGGATAAGATAATACTCGATGACCATGCCGTATTCGAGCTTTCTAATTTTAAGACCGGTGGAATGTTATCTATGTTGTCTACTTTGATTGTTTTTTGAATCGAATTGCCTGCTTTATCTGTAGCTTCAAACGTGTAGTCTCCATTTTGAGTCACTTCATAACTAGCAGACTCTCCTTTAATCTGACTTCCATTAGGTAAAGTAATATGATCATTTCCTGCCTCTGAATCGGTAGCGGTAGCTGATATCACAGTCCGAGCCGACCAAACTGTATTCGAGCTTTCTAATTTTAAAAGAGGTGGAGTCTGATCAATATTCCCGACTACTATGCTTTGTTTGACTACATTTCCGGCTGCATCTGTAGCTGAGAACGTATACTCACCATTTTGAGAAACGGTATACGTGGCTGATCCACCTTTAGTTTGTTTACCATCAGGTAAGGTAATAAAATCTACTCCACTTTCTGCATCTGTAGCCGTAGCTGATAACGTAATTTGAGACGACCAAACCGTGTTTAATGTTTGAACTTTAAGGATTGGTGCAGTTTCATCTAAATGGGTAATAACTATATTCTTATTGATTGAATTCCCTGCTTGATCCGTTACTATAAATCGATAATTCCCATTTTTAGTAACGACGATAGATGCTATGTTTCCTGAAACACGTAAGCCATTCGGTAAGTAAATCTCTTTGACTCCTGAAAGACCATCTGAAGCCGTAACATTAATTCGAGTCGAAACGGCATTTATTTTTTCTTCGGACAGATTCACTATTGGATTGGAATGATCAATCAATACATTCCCAGAGACTTCTGAACTCGGATTTCCCACATTGTCGATACTTCTAGCATGAACAACTGTAATACCTTCATTCGTTATTCGTAATGAAGTGTCGACTATCCAACCTGTTGATGTGGCTCCAGAAAGGTAATATTCTGTACGATTCGTACCCGAATGTTCATCCCTTCCGGGTACAAGTGAAATATTTATCTCGGACTCATTACTGTATCCATTCGTTAACCCGTTAATACTTGGGGAAGAAGAAGGGGTACTGTCTACATAGACTACTTTAGAAGCGCCTCCGCTACGTAAACCGACAATATCTACTGCATACGCAGTAATCGTATAGGCACTAGAACTAGTTAGAGTAAAAGGGTTGGTATATTTCTGTTCAGATCCTCCATTGATACTGTACATGTAGTAATCAACTTCTGTGTTGTCTCTACTTCCTCCAATAGAAACTGTTTGTGAAGTACTCCAATTTTCAGAAGATATCGAAATACTAGGAGAAGTGGGAGGTTCCGTATCGGTAACAGATAACGTAGCGGTCTGCTTATTGTTAAGACCATAATCGATATAAGTATCTCCAGATTTGTTATAAGTAATATCTATTCTGCTAACGTTTTTATATGCACTCGCATCTAAATTGAAGTTGAGTGTATAGTTAGCCTGATTCCATCCTGAAATGCTATAAGGCCCTAAAGTTTCTGAGGAGTATGCTCCCCAACCACTACCTGATCCGTTTTTGAATTCTCCATATACTTTGGCACGAAAAGTTATACTAGAAGTTGCTGAAGGGTTAGACGTTTTATAGATATTAATTGGAATCGAAGTGCGTACTGTGCCCCCTCCAGGTACAGGCTCACTTGCATATAATAGCGATTTACTGCCAGAGAGCGTTGTACTCACTGTTGCAGCCTGACTCACATGAATAGGAATTAACGTCATGATCATTGCTACTATTAACAATGAACATATCAACGGTCTATAATTTTTATTAAAAATGAAATACATACACGCACTCCTTAAACGCAAAAAAGCACCTCGCTGAAGGACAGATCGTCCTTAAGCGAGGTGCTTCCTCGGGTATATTTAATTGAGACTATTGTAGCATAGAACTTTTGATAACCCAAGACTGAAAATGGAAATTTTCAATATTTATTCATATTACATTCGTATGAACGACATTTAGTTAATTCTTATTTACAAAATAAAAGTGCATGCTATTATTATCCTAGAAAATATAGATAAAAGGGGCTATTATGAAAAACCACATTTTAAAAATCGGCTTACTCCTTCTCAGCTGTATACTCGTATTTAGTTACTCGCAAAAAGCTTTTGCTGAAGCGTTGAACAAACCTTATGTACATCTTTCGAATCCTGGTTCTTTTATTATGAATGAAGACGATTTACCTTTTTTAGCAATAGATAATAAAGGAAATAAAACACTTGTCGTATCTATTGACTATTCTAAAGATGGTACATTCAAAGAAATGTTAAATGGTATTGATACTAAAACCGGGAAAATCAAATGGTCTAAACGAAAAATCAGTAGTCATATTAAAGTAGACTCTGATCGCGGAATTACTTATATGTATTCTACAAGATACAATAAAAAGAATACCATCACTGCTATCGCTGCTGACGGTAAAGAACTTTGGTCTAATTCAATTCCAGAGGTATATAATCAGGTTGATATTGATAACCGAAATGGGAATGTTCTTGTATATGATACTCGAAGTGACAAAAAAACTTATATTACTATCTTTAATCTCAAAGGAAAGCTAGTTAAAAAGCAAATTATAGATGGAGAACTGAATGATATCAAGGGTCGCTACTGGTTCATCTATGATTACAATTTAGAACGAACGCAAATAATCGATACCGAAACGAGTAAAGTAGTTATGAAAGCTCCTTCGACTAATAATGCATACCTCTTGAAAGATGGTACATTTTTGTTTGTTGAGGGAGACTACAAAGCGAAGAAAATGAAGATTGTTGCTTATAATTCTTCGGGTCATAAGCAATGGACTCGTTATGTATGGGGAGAAACTAATCCGCTACAAATAGTAGGTCCAAATTTTCTAGTCGTGGGTACTAAAAGTGTGAGTCTTTATTCTAGTAAAAATAAGTTGATCTCTAGCAAAGACATAGCCAACTTCCGCAACCTTCAATCTGATGATAAGGCAGTCTCATATGAGGTAGTTACAGGCGAAAACAAGCTTCAACTTAATATCTTAAATCCTTCAAATCTAGAAGTTCGGCATTCTATTGACTACTCAAATAATCGGTTATTTAATTATTATTCTGGCTACTTTGAATATCTAGGCAATCACCAATACTATCAGAATAATCAAGAAACCGATTCAATCGAACTTAATTACATTCCATAAGCATATTTTTAATTTAACAGATGTTTCTTTGTAGTAATAGAAAAGAGTATAGTGATGATCACTATACTCTTTTCTTAAGCTGACTGAGAAATTAAATTTTTAACTTCTGCTAGTAATTCAGCCATTTCTTTATTTTTGTTAAATCCACTGAATACTGTTTTTTGTAATACATAATTTACGACAAAAACAAGGTAAGAAATTAAAGCTGCATATAATGAAAAAAGTAAGATTTGAGATAAGCTTGCTCCAATACTTTTGCCTAAAACTGCACCCCATATCGCAAACAAAAACGCAACTAAAGTAAGCATATAGGTTCTTTTATGTTCTGTTATCTTAACTCCTTTACTTTGGAAATACTCTATATCTGCATCAAGCTGAGTTGATGTGATATGCAATAAAGTTACTTTCTTATACAGTAATTGAGTTTTATAGCATTTTAAAAACTCTTGATACCCTTCTTTTCGATCCATTATTTTAAGATAATCTGGGTATTGTTGAGCCATATATTTATCTGTTTTAAGTATCCACATTATTAAACATAGTACACCGGATACGAGAAAGATAAATGCAAGAATCCATAACTTATTGTCAAAAAATAATAATAGCAAAGAACCTAAAGAAGAAAAACATACACTTCCAATTGCCCATGTCAAAGTTTTAGGGGCTTTCAACAATTTTTTACTAGACAAGTCAGTATGAGTATAATCAAATAATTCTTTTCGATGGAGTGAAATTTTTACCATTTCAGGAATTTGCATCATGTGAATATCCTTTCTATATGTATTATATTTTATATTACGTAGATGTTATTTCTTGGTTTCATTTTGAGTTATTTAATACAAAAAAACCTATACTTTATGAAAAGTAATAGGTTTTTTTAGTTTTTCTATTAAACTTTAATTTTAGAACATCCATACATCTGTAATAAATATTTTTTATTTTACTTTCTATAGAAAGTACCCTGTTTCGCTAAGATCGGAGAATTTAAAATATCGCTAGGATAAACATACTGTAACCCGATCGGAGTCACTAAATCGCTGTATGGAGCATTACTAACTAATTCTCTATGCTCACCAAAATAATAGGCTTGCCAAACAAATTTGGAACAGTAATTATCACCTACTACTCGTACTCCTGGTATAAAGTTATACGCTCTTATGTTGTTCACATTGTTTTTTGACCAAGCTGCTGCTGCTGCACCACCGCCACCACGAGGTCTTAAGATTGTGAATTTATCTCCTGGTGCAAAGTTACTCATATAAAGTTCAAGTGTTTCTGAAATTCCGGGCCCATATGGATGAGAATGTCTTAGTTTCAAATCGGGTCCTACGATAGCAACATGCCCAACAAAATATGTAGATGTACTTTTTGGATTATGTATAATGTCGCCAGGCATTAAGTAAACATTTGTTCCGGGATACGTCGGGCCAATTTCTGCATTGATTCCTATGTCGCCTTTTTTAGGTAAGTATGTATTAAATGTGACTGACTCTGAGCTTGCATGTGCTTTGCTAGATAGTACAAAAACAAATAAAACACTCATCATGAAAATAAAACTAAATGATACCTTTTTCACTTACATTCCCCTTTTCGTGTATGTTATGGTAAAGTATGTAACGATAATATGCTAATTTCTTTTATTTGTAAATACATATTTATTATGGAAGGTGTGAAAAAAATGAAATATAAGAAGACGTGGATTACAATATTAAGTGTTGTAGTTATATTGGGTGTAACGGTACATTTTGGACTTAATTATTACAAAGACAAAGTTACACAGGAAGTAATAAGTTATTTGGTAGATGAAAAAGGGTATAAAAGTACAGATATTGATGAAATTAAAACTTATATAGGTAAAGCTCCAGTAGTAAGTACAAGCGTTATATTCAAAGATGAACCAAATGCAATGTATATGTACAAAGAAGAAGCAGGACACATGAAACAATATAAAGCAATTCCAGCTATTAATGATTTAAAACAAAAATACATTCATTCTGAAGAACCTCAATAAACAATAAAAAGAAGCATTCCATTTAAACATCGTTCTAATGGAGTGCTTCTTTTTTATTGTTTCGAATAATAGATAGCTAATATTTCAAGAAAAATCTTCTATGAATTTTGTTAAGGATTTAACCATTTTTTGTTCTGATAAAGATTTTACATCCTGTAACTGCATGAGTTTTAATAAATCCACGATTGTATTTATTTCTGTTCGATTTTCATTGTATATGTTACTAATAAACAAATGATCACTACTGCTTAAAGATTTATTAAGTATATGTTCTATCGTTTCTTTTATATAATTTATTTCAAGATTTTCATGTTCTGACTGATCTATACGAAAAGGATTAATGCTGCCCGAAATTTCATCTATGTCAATCATTTTACCTTCCAATTCATTTAATTTTTCGAGTAACTCTTGTTGCTTATCATGCATGGTATTCCTCCATCATTAATAGATTATTACATTAATATTATACCCGTTTTTGATATCTGGTAATGACACTTCTCATATTTTCTTATTTAATCAGTAATCTTAAATAACGATATAAGCAAAGTTAAAAATTAATTTTGAATAGTTTAGTCAATATTATAATTTATCGATATGGGCAAACTATTCAAATCTATTATTTCAAATTTCAGAATGTGTTAAAAGTGGACTCGAATTCTTTTAAATCTAATTGACCATAGGAGTAATAGGTACTGTCATTGCTATCACAAATTAAATATTGCGCATATGAATAATCAACTTTAAGTTCTATCGTGCAAATAAAAGTACTTTCATCAAATATTAGAAAATGTTCGTCTAAAAGCTTAGTTAACTTCTTTACTTCTATTTGATTGTTTGTCACATATTGATAAAAGAATGGATTTCCTTCCTGATTATCAAACTGCTTTAATTGAAATCCTTTATTTAATAATTCTTCTACTTTAATCATTTTGCCATCCCCCTTATCTGTGACTTACTGTTTCAAAAGGAATTTCGTCTACTTTTCCAGTTAAATAATCTAATAAAGACTCCATGCCAGCATACTCACAGTCAATCCGTTTTTGATCTTTAGCCATGATTGCCATTAGACGATGGTGTCCTTTTTCTAAGACAGGAAAAGGTACAGACATATCTCCGACATAGCGACTATGGAGTGTAATAGGCTCCATTGTCTCAATATGATTAGCTAAAAATTTAATACGACCTAAATGCCAATCTTTTGATTTAACAATAGGATTCATAAGGTATAAATTATTATCATCGTAGTGTTCTTCTACTTCTACAATTTTTTCATTATTTAGAGCTTCAATGGCATCATTAAGTGTTACTTCAGTACTTAGCCAATTTAATTTTTTCTCATCTCCAAAATATAAATTAACAAGTCTTTCTGTAAGAATGGAATAGATCATAATTAATCCTCTCCTTCGAGTTCAGCTGTTAATAAAATACGTTTACCTTGATAATCTTCTTTTTCGCTAATTCGATAAACAAGTCCATAAAAACGTCCTTTATTTTCAGCACCGGTAGAGACTTCTACGGGCAATGTCTTGTCTTCTACTTCACTAAACTTTTCTAGTATATCTGCAACAGTCATTACCATTTTCATATATTATCGCTTCCCTTTTCAATTTTTCTTTTACGATATTTAACAAGTCCATAGTAAACTACTAATCCTGGGAATATAAATTTAAAAAATGCAATAATAAAAAGCAAAAATAAAAAACTCAAGAGATTTGGATTATTTAACCTATATTGTGGAGTAAGATGATAGATATACTGAAGTATGGGATCAGAAGAGAAATATAATATAGTTAAGCTAGACACTATAAAGAACCATTCTTTTCTGGATAATTTCATACATTACTTTGTTGATTAATATAGTTTAAAATGTCTTCGTCATTTCCAGTACATTCAATCTTCCCGTCTACATAAACAGAGAATTCTTCAATGTTTAATCTTTGAATTACAAATTTCCCTATTTCTTTTTGATTTGTAATTTTAATAATATCAAATTCAGTGATTTTCATATTGTATCCTCCTTATTATTTTATAGCGATCGTTACCACGATATATTAAGTTCGTTCAATTTCCGACCGATCTCAAATATCACAGCAAACTCTACATTTCCGACTGCTTCAAGAATAGTATCGTCAGCTTTTCGATAATAATTTACTCCATCTGAATACATTAATGAATATAATGGTCTGATATCTATCATTTCATATTTTGTGATGATCCCCTCACCTTTCACTATGCCAGCCATAATTGAATGATTACCAGAATTAACACAACAAACCCCCACCGGTTGCATAAGATAGATGTCATGATTAGAATCTTGTTTCCAAGCCTTACTTGTATTATGTTGGCCTATTTTTATTAAAGCATCTGTAAATTTAATATGATTCCAAGGACACGGAAGTATTAAATCTCTGGCTAATTTCACATCTTTTTTTAACTTCACATCTTCTTCTAACGATGGAATTTTAGTTTTTTCAACGATATCCCATAATGTTTGCCCATTAAAAAGATGAAAAAAATTAAAAAATTCGATAAATTCTGGACCCCGCTGCGGAGCTCTTCCATAAATGATATTCGTTATATACTTTGTCTGAATAGATAAACCCAAAACTTTAATATAGCTAAAGATAGGATGCTTATAATCTGGATCTGAGTATGCACTTTCATCAGGTTTAGCATTTTCTAAAATAAATATTGCCCTAGCGAACATATTATTAAAAAGAAGCTTTTGCTCTTCAATTTCTTTTTGTTTCTCCACTTCAAAAAGAAATTTTTGTTTTTCAATTTTTTTTCGGTACTCCAACTCAAATACCTCTTGTTCATCCTCTGATTCATTGAAAGTCTCCTGAATGCAGCGACCAATAATCATTAGTTTTTCTAGAAATGATTTTGTCATAATTTACTCTGCTCCGCTCGCAATTTTAGTTAAGCGTTCTTTTGTTTCACCTTCGGATCGGTTAAGTAACTCCTCGAATCTTATTCCAGTTATCAACTCAATCAATTCTTTTGCGTGAAGTGAATGATCGACTGCTTTCTCAGCTACAGCTAAAGCCACTCTTATTTGATTATATTGGATCGCTTTCTCTTTCTCATTTTGAAGTTCCAACATTTTATTCTGATGTTTTAATTCAATAATGTTCAATTGCTGCTGATGTGTTTCTTTCAAACGATCTACATTTTCCTCCATTCTATCCTTTTCATTTTTTACGTTGTTCATCTCATGTGATTGTCGTGTTAATGTTTGCTCAAACGCTGATACAGTGGCTTTAGCTTTTTTATCTACTTCTAAATAAGTTTGTTTTAGCTGTTTATGGAGTTCTACTTCATGTAGATAATCATTCCGATATCTATCATTTTGCTCCGCCTGTTTTTTGTACTGTTCTGCTAATTCCGTTTGTGCTTTCAAACTGTCCAACAAATCTGTATATTTTTGCTGTGTCTCTGCTAATTCCTTCAGATGAAGCGTTGAATCCTTCTTGTAGTTCTCTATGCTTTTATGAAGATTTTGTATTTCGATTTCCAATTTTTCGATTATCGCGTCTTTATCTGAAAGCCCTTTACCTATATGAGCCTTCTGTACCTCTATAGCATCTAAACCTTTTTCTAAGAAATTGTTGAAAACATCAGCTTGTCTTTTTAATAACATCGCCATTTCTACAATATTAGGTTGTAAATTCGGATTCTCTGTGGCTTTTTCGTATAGTTTTGCTTTAGTAAGCATATCTCTAAACCATTCCGCATCCTTAAAGGGTGAATTTGCAATCAGAACATTCAACTCTTTAACTTCTTCTTCCTCCAGTCGAAATGCCTTCTGTTTCTCTACCGTCATATCCATTACCTCCATTATTTTAATTTGTTACTTAGCTACGATTATATCACTTTAATATTTTGTTAACAACAAAAACCTTGTAATAACAATGTTAACGAAGAAAATACTTTGTAACAAAATAATGATATTGATGTATTTTAGTACAAAATGCTATAATAGCGACAGCGCTATTCTAACATGGGATAAGTTATCATTATCCCATGTTAGAATAAAATCATTCCCGAAATGGGCAGATGAAGGAAGAGGTTATTCGCACGAAATGTTGCCTGAAAAAGAGGAAGGGGATGTGAGGTCATGAATACAGACGATTGGATTGAACGTGTGAGTATAGAGGAATCCGTGAATACATTATCGATCCAGGAGATTGAACAGAAAAAAGAGTTGCTACGCGAAGTGGTACAAGAAATAGCCAAAGCATCCAAATCGGAGAATACCAAAAAAGCGTACCGATCCGATTGGAATCGATACACGACCTGGTGCAATCAAATGCAGTGTATTCACTTGCCAGCTACCGATGACACGCTTTCCATGTACTTTGCAGACATGATGATGGTCGGTTATAAAACATCTACGATTATTAGAGCGCTCAGTACAATCCAAGAAGCACACCGAAAAGCCGGACACCCCTTTAATGCTACCCCTATCCTAGATAGCGTAGTGCAAGGCGTGAAGCGTTTAAATGGCGTGAAACAAAAAGGGAAAGAACCGGTGAAGGCTGATCTCCTGATACAGCTTGTAGATCAAATTCCTGTTGATGATGATATCCTCCACGTCCGCGATCGTTTTCTGCTTTTGTTTGGTTGGAGTAGCTCCATGCGTCGGAGTGAATTGGTCAGCTTAAATGTAGAAGATATCCAAGAAGAAAAAGCTGGATTAGTTGTACACTTACAAAAAAGCAAAACGGATCAGGAAAGCATCGGTCGGTCAATTGGGATTCCTTTTGGCCAAAATCCTTCCACCTGTCCCGTACTGGCATATCGTAAATGGATGGACTTAAGTGGTATCAGTGAAGGGGCAGTGTTTCGCGCAGTTAACCGTCATCGTCAAGTACGTACAAATCGAATGAATGCAGAATCGATTAATACGATTTTAAAAAAGCATATTCGTGCTGCCGGATTAAAAGATGAAGATTTTGGTGCACATAGTCTTCGTGCCGGTTATGTGACGACTGCCAGAGCAATGAACGTTCCAGATCACGTTATCCAAGGGCAGACGGGACATACCTCAACTGTAATGCTTGATCGTTATACTCGTAATAATCCATTATCAAAAAATAATTCTCCCAAATTAGGGTTATAGAAATCTATTTTTTTGAAGCTTAATCTTAGAAGCTCTTTAAATCGCACGAGCGTTTCACAATATTGTAATTCTAAATCCAAAAAGAACTTTGCAGGATCTTTTAGATTAGATTCAATCTTACAGCTTATAGCCTCAGTAATTTCAATTACGAATAAACAAATTATCGTATCTGTATTTGCACTTGTCTAATAAAAATATAATACTTGCATAATGTTATCAAGGTATGATTAAATATTATCATAGGTTGATAACATTAGATTAATAAGTGACGCCTTATTAATCTAATATATTTTACCTTGATCAAGTTACTATATTAATAAGGAGCGATAATATGTTGGATAAAGCTGGGTTAATACAATCGAGTGTTGCTGAAAAACTGCCACAGGAATATATAGACCGTTGTGACGATTTGCTTACATTATTGAATACAATCTGGAAATCTCCTATGATTCTCTTCCAAAAATTAGTTCCAAGTGATCTTAACGAGCTCGATGCAAAAGGGGGCGTTTATGTAATTGGTATGCTCTCCAGTAACGAAATATTGTATGTGGGGCGTACTAAAAATTTAAAGCGTCGCTTATATACAAATCATTTGATGGGCAATCAGAGTACGGCACGTCTTAAAAAATATTTAACATCTGATGAGCTACTTCGCGAATTTGCAAAATCGATGGAAGCAGTTTTCACACTTCCAACTAGTGCTGAATATGATAAAGCAAGTAGCTACAAATTAGCTAAAGAATTTCTACGTAAAAATTGTTATATCAAATTTTTGGAAATTGATGAATCACGACTCAGAGGATTAACTGAAGGTGGACTGGCATACGCATTTAACGTGCGATTCATTGAGGATGAACATTAATATTTGTGTATAACTTAACGTTTTAAACGATTTAAATCTAATTCTAGAGCTTCAAACATTGATAAAACCATCACAGATCTAAATACATTACCTCTCATAAGAACGTTTACTCTTATAATATAATAAATTTATAAAAAAAGACTACTGGTTGTAGAACATTCCAGTAGTCTTTAAATATTATGTTGCAAATGAGAATTGTGGATATTTATATTTAAAATATTCATTTTCCGATTTGTACAAAAAGATGAATGCGGTTTGTCCGGAGTTTTAGCATCTTTGTAAAGCTGATCTTTGTATTCGCCATCACCTAAATTAAACTTTTCTAAATAATAACTATCTACACTAACTGTATCTTGATAGGCTAGCTGTTTGCCACCATATGCTGCTAATTCAGGTGCATGAGCAAATACCTTTTTACTATTCTCTAATATTTATATTTTCTTTACAATTACATTATCTACATTCTTCAAACAATTCGATTCTCTTCTTTCTGCATATTAAACCATCTAATTGTTTGTTGTGCGATCATATTCAGAAATTTAGCAAACTCTTTTAATTGAGATTCAGGACATTCTGTTCCTTTAATCTTGTAATTAGTTTTGGCATGTGCAAATTTATTCCTGGTAGCAGTAACCGCGTCTATAATTTCCACAAATGCTTGATCTCTAGCTTCAGTTTTACTTTCTATAGTTATCTTCTTTGTTTTCTTTAAAAATTCAGGAGCAACTTCAATTAATTCAAGAATATCACAGCAAGTTTCTATAGTTATTTTAAATGCTTGATAATCTTTTCCTAAATCTCGATGATCATCAAAAATTTTATTCAACTCTAAAATATAAGTTGAATCTGGAGATAATGCTCTTTTACTAGACAATTTTATCATTGTTTTCTCAATTAAATCTTTACGAATAACCGTTTGTGAAACATATTCTATAATACGACTAAAACTTAAAATTTGCTGTTCAGGATATGAAGTATTAAAAGCATTTTTATAAATATTCAACAATTCATTAATTCCTTTCCCTTGAAGCAATGGTCTTAATCTAGTTGATCCTAGTTCATCATCTTTTTGGACTTCATAATCAGTAAAATCATCTTCTTCCCATGGAGCTATCGTAATTTCTATGTCTAATGTAGTTTTTAATTCAAAAAAATATGAATTAAATACGTTGTCTAGAATTGCGTTATTGATACTGCCAACACTAGTTATTTTTAAAAAGTAATCTCCTTCCAGATAAGCAGGTGTATATTTAGAATATTTTCCTTCTTCTGCAATCTTCACATTAAAACTATTTATTTCTGTTATCAGATTAACCGTATAAGTAATATCATTAAACTTTATCGATGTCTCAAACTGTTCCTTATGAAGCAATTCTATATAATTAAAATCAATTATAGGTATATCTATTCGAATATAAGAAGTATTACTACTCACAAAAGTATAATCATTAAGAAATGTTCCATCTTTAGCTTCATTTATCATGTTTATTAATTTATTTAACTCAATATCAACAGCATAAGCATCTCTTGGTAAAATCACTTCAACTATAGTTTTTTCGGTTAATAAAATTAGTTCATCTTCGTCTTCTTTAATAGCTTTGTCAAAGATTAAATAGTCTCCAAAACAAATTTCTATTTTATTTTCAATGCAGTATGATTTTATTCCATTTAATTTACTGCTAAGTTCTTCATTTATACAATCCATCTCTCTCTCCTAACGTTAATTAAATAACTATGATAAAATTTTATAATCTAAGCATGTACCATAATAATTAGTTAGTCTATCAGAAATATTAGGCTATTCTATATTCATTTCTTTTGTATATACATAGAGTGCTTGTGCAACAGAGAGTCCATCCTTCTGCTCTAACATCAATGAAATAGCTATTAGAATATCTCACATGAGCCTTAATTTCACCGATCCACTCTTTGTTAAGACGTTCATTTTTACAATTAAATTTCATAAATATCCTCCTCCTATTTTTCTGTATAATATGATTATTCATAGCTTTAATTTTTAATAAATACTCTTCAATTTATCCTTTTTGTCACTTCCATATGAAATAGAAGTAGCTCACTTTCTACAGCAAATTATTTGTTATAGCTTTAAGCCTTTTAATGCTACTTCTAAATTCCTTTATATGAATCACACTTTTCTTCTCACTGGTGGATATTAGATTAGAAGGAATATCTTGTTGTTTGTCTTTTCCCTCATCACCATTAGGGTCAACAATAAACATATTACTTACTAAAACTGGTTCACGATTATCAAATCCAAAGCGATAATGAGAATTTAGGAATGCTTTAAGTTAAAACATTCTCTCACGAGTCCCATGTAGCAATCACTTCTGATCATTAAACTTTATAATATAGCGATTACTTGTAAAAACCTAATCTATTTATAAAAATTAGATCATTCTTTTTAGCTAAAAGCGTAGTGGTATATCTGATTTTGTATATTTTATTCCCTGCTTTTCTTCATGATATTCTGGAAGTGAAATTGATTTTGATTCAACTCTACTTGTAATCCAACGTCTTAAACCTTCTAATGCTAATTCGTGTTTGACCATAGGACCTACAGTGATCTCAGTAATAGGTAAGATGTTATTTTCATCTACCAACGGAATAGCTATATAAGGAGCCATGATTCCCTGATATACTCGATATTTAATAAATTCATCTGGGGAAAACACCATTCGATATTCTTGTTCAGAAATAAAACTAGAATGTTTAAAAAAGGGGTAATAATACGCCCAACGATGAAACAATTGATCAATTATATTCTTCTGATATTCTTTACTACATGGATTAGAATTTTCAAAAAAATAATCTACTACTTTTCTTAATTCAGAAGATAAAATTGCTTTTTGTTCACTTTTTTCATATATGACTTTAGCACATAAAGGGTTTTGCTTATTTTTTTTTAAACTATCATTAAATATTAATGGATCAAGATGTAAACAATAACCATCATTTTTCCCATAATAATTCCATAACGATAATGAATCAGCATCACACGAAAAAGAAAGCATAAAGATATCTGTATAAAAATAGGATTTTTGATAATCAGGAATCCTTTTCTCAATTTGTAAGCACAATGACAAAAGTTGATCTTTATTTTCAATTTCGAAATATCTCAGATCATGTATGACTTCACCAAGTACATCCCAAAAATAAATCCCTTCTGATTTATCATTCATATATTCAGAATGGGTAACCCAAAATGTTTGTGATAAAATAATAGACTCTAATGCTTGAATAGAAGTGTAATGATACAACTCCATAGGAAAGTCGCTAACTAATTGAATCCCACCTAATAATTCCATAAAATCTATTTTAATCATAGAGCGCCTCTTTCTTATAATTCAAAATTGGAAGACGTTTTGCAACTTCTAGATCCACTTATACAATAAATGATTTAATTTCAAATTTAGGACTTATATACATCCCGTAACACTGATTATCTAATCCAATATCTTTAATCAACTCAGGATATTTTATAAAATAAAGAATTCTTCTAATGTGCCAATCGTTGGATCTCTCTTTAATATCATCATTATGGTGCATATGACCAAAAGGAGTAGGCTCTGGTTCTGCTCCGTCTTTTTGAGCTAAGTAAATAGATTCTTTTTTTATGGGATCTCCGTTGTTCCATTGCATAATAAGATCCAAATTAATATCTAGATTCGAGACCAATCTATCTAAAAGTATTATGTTATTATCCAAAGTATACCTCCACATGCATAAGCTTTGTTTTGAATACTTTTTAAAGTGAATTTTAGTGATCTTCAAACTGTGAAATAAGTATACATTCTAAACTCCGACTATTTTTCTTTATAAGATAAGCACCGTTTATACAATCCCGCTTTTTTTAACGCATTACTCCATGAGCCAAAATGATTTCTTATAGTTGTTGTACATGGGTGAAGTTTTAATTCTTCATATGCCGGTATAGTTATGGAACCTTCGATAAGAGATGCTGCCTCATGTAAAACACTTATAATTTCTTCTTCTGTATATTTTTTACTGGCACGTCTACTCCCTTTAGAGAACTTAGGATCGTTCACACAATCTATACAATAATTCTGATCATTTTGTGGATCAAACCTTTTTCCGCAACGTCCACATCGAATTTGCCGCATCTCTTGTTGACTTAACCCAGCTAGTTCAAGAGCATCTTTCCATTTACCTAAATTATTATATATAGACATTAAAGTTGGAGCATCAGTCGCATAATTACTTTGATAGCGTAGATACTGTGATCTGGTTAATGTATTCGATTTAAAATGATTAGCTGCTTGTTGTAAATTCTTAATCAATTGTTGTTTTTTTTCATCCATAACTTCAGTTCCTATACTCATAAATTGGATTGCGCATATTTAAATATAATAAATCGTTCAGCATTTTTAACATAGAATACCATATTACCTAAATAGGTATTTTTAGCATTAATTGATCTTTTTACAACATTTGAATCTTTAAATATATAGTCTTTTAAGATACTAGGTAAGTAAAAAGAAAATGCTATTTTTTCATACTCCTCTATCCTTACTTGCCATAAGTCTTTTTTCTCTTGATCCCATTTTATTTTTACGGAAAACGTTGATTTAGGATGATCCATTAAAAAATGTTTAAACTGTTCTGGATTTGTTGGTTTCAACAAAATAGAGAACGGCGAATCCACAGCTGCTAGATAGAGATCTCCATAACCTTCAATAAAGCTAATAAATGATTCAACAAATTCTGATTCTATTAATGAATTAGATTCAGTTTCCATATCTTTGGAAGTTGCACTGAATAGTTTCTCCTGTAATCCGCTTCTGATTTTAGACCATGTTACTGATGGTATATTTTTTAGATTTTTTTCTATAGCAACTGATATATTGTCTATTGCTTGTATTAAAGTAGAAAACTCTGATCCACTTAAATCAATCATTGTAATTTGGTTAGCAACAGCTAACCGGATAGCATTTAAAGAAAATCCGCTAACCGAGAAAATCGCGAACTTATAGGTATAGCGTTGAACAAGTAAATCTTCACCTTCGAGTTGCACCGTTTGATAACTAGTATTTAAGTCAGCCAATATACCGACAGCTGATCGTACTACATCAATTCCAACTTTTTTTGATTTTTTGAAATACTTTGCTTCCAAAAAAAGTCTTACCGGATAATTAAACGGAATAGTAATAGGAAACTGTCCTAATGCATCTGCCTGATGGATTCCACCTCGTCCTAATATGTTTAATCCATTGCCTCGTGTACAAAATTCAGGATATAATTTTTTATTTTCTATAGTAGCTTTAGTGATTAGTGTATACCCAGAGTTTTCTAATAACTTAGCTAACACATCTTCTAGTATACTGGCTTTAATATTGCTAAGTGTTACTATTACTATCACTCCTAAATTAGTTGTATAGTCTTTAATACCTATTATACTATGATTTTAGAGGAAACTACTGCATATTTTGAATATAAATAGCACAACCCAATTCGTTAATAATAACAAATTAGATTGTGCTATTTATACTCATAAGCTATGACCTCATTTTATTATCGAGGTTGTATATTTCGATCTTCATGTATATATAACGACCCTTCCCAATAATACTCACACCGATTGCATTCTCTACATACGTACCAGCAACCTAAATCCTCATCATAGATCCAATCTTCTTCTTTATCTTTACAAAAACAATCAGTCTGTGGCAGTTTCCAGCGCTGACTAGTACTAGGTATATCGATCTTCGGGTGATTTTGTGAAGGCATAATATTTTTAGATCTAGAAAATATACTTTTTAAATTGTTATTTTTCAGTTTGGTGAATATAACACTTAACAAAATAGCTATACCTAGAGCACAGTAGATATAAATCATCAGAAGCTCTCCTTTTTAGAGGTATTCGCCTTTATTCATTACGATTAGATATTTGGTGATTCATCTTTTGGAATGAGTACTATAGAATTCTTGCGTATAAGATCTTGTCGATCTACAAAATTCAGATTCTTTTGATGTAAGAAATCTTGCATTTGATTTCTTTTGGTTTGGACAACAACGATTATCTGATTTTTCTGACCTTGTGTAATATCTAGTTTATATTTATACCAAGCATCTTCTTCAAGAAAAAGCAATTCATTATACGTAATAAACCTAGGTTGAAATAGACTTAAATCATCAGAAAATCTACTTTGTGCTTCTTGTATAGTTTGCTCCCATTGATTTGGAAAATTATTGGTTAGAATAATCAAGCATATTCCCATCCTTTTGGTTATAGTTTCAATAATATACCTTTAGAAAATAACCGATCAATAATGTTAGCACTCTCTATGCGACTTAATATCTGATTGGGCCGAAATGAAGAATCACTATACCCGTCTAAAATTCCAAGTGCACAGAGAGTATATACTTCTTGATTGAATGAAATATGATTAGAATCAGTAAAGTTCTTCTCTGCTGCATAATTATACTGTTCTAATCCAAGCATATCATAAATCATTTTCGCAGCTTGCTCACGCGTTAAAGAGTCATTTAAACGATCATGCTCTTTAGCTGTACCTTTAATTTTATTTTGGAAAATAATTATCTGAGAAAAGTTGGTATCAGTAACATCCAAACTGTTTTCCGTAACGCTAGAACTATACTTTTCTAATGATGATAAAATAGTTGCAAACTCACTTTTAGTCATAGGTTGAGTCACAACTACCAGGTCAGATGTATACCGATTGTTTGGCTTGTTAAAAGTTTCATTTGGAGTAGGAAGAGCTGCTGAAGCTGTATATCCCCCAAGCATAAGAGAGATCAACATAGTTAATGTTACCAGCTTATAAATGTTCATACCTTTGCTCGACCTGAAGCTTGCTTCACTTCTACCTTCATTGCATATTTTATAATTGAGCTTCTATGTTGTTCTTTAATTTGGCTGAATTTCAAAGCAACTTTGTATTGGTTTAATTCCAGCTCTTCGCAGTAAACCACTTCGGCTTGAAAAGGAATGGATACTTGGTCATTACCTTTAAATAAATAGATCACACCAGACCATTCTTTTTCTTCTAAGACTAATGGAACTTTAGAAATATATGAAAGTCCTCCACCACTAATATCTTTTGTCAAAATAATTTTCGCATCACTTGGTTCAATAAGAGAAAATAGATGGCATTCAAGTTCAGTATTAACTCGGACGTATTCCCGATTTTGCACTTTCATGATTGCAGATTCTTCCGGAATGGATAATCTGTACATCGAACTTTCTTCTATAAAATCAATAACGTTTGTAGTAAATTGGTATTTGGTTTGATCCGATCCGGTATAATAAACAAAAATAAGTTTATCTAAAAAATGAGATAATGGTACCGCTTTTTTTTGCAATTTCGACTCAAATAAAAACGTGTTAGTGCGAGATTCTAATGCATGGATTCGTCCTAAAATCATCTTTCCTTCTTCATCTTGAATTTCAAGATATTGATCTTTAAATAAATCTGTTTTTCTCATTGTAAATTCCTCCAAATTAATATCAAATTGAAACAAAAAAAGCACGCGCTACCCTGTTAAGGATTGCGCGTGCTTCGCGTTGTATATTGAATTACCATAATACTATCACAATTCTGAGCATGGGTGAAGTAATGTTTTCTTAAAACTAATTCGGTATACTATAGAAAACACGACCACTGGAGGTATTATGAATAGACTAACAATAAAAAAAACAGTAATTGATAATCAAGAATTAATTGCTATCAAACGTTATTTCACTAAACTTTCTTCAGAAGCGAACATGCACTTTCAAAGTGTATTTATCGATTTTGAAGGGTATGATGATGTGCTAGAACAAGTTTATGAGGTGAAAGAGATACGGACATGGGTGTCTTCCCTGTTTGATGCTTTTCCATATCTCTTATATTTTATCACTCCTTTATACAATAATGATTTGTTACTTATTGCATGTTTATGTGACACAGAAACTTTCATCGATGCAGAGCATTTAAAAACCAATCAAGAATATGATCAACAACATATAGATATATTCTTAACTGCTCCTAAGATGGCATTAGATTTAAAAATGAAAAGATCCAACTATGAGCATATAAATATGGCTCTGCAACGATTCCAGTATTTATCTAAAGATCGACATGCTACTCCAATCATCATGAACAGATTAGAAAGTAATATCAGTATTATCTAGGATCATTTGGCCCTATCACATAAACCGCTACATTTTCTTTCTTCCCGAAAGATCTGGCAACATTAAGGTCTTCCACATAGACATCAATTTTATTACCTTTGATAGCACTACCGGTATCTTCTGCTTTTCGATATCCAATACCTGTAATGTATACCCACCATCCCATAGGGATAATCGTAGGGTCTACTGCAATAGTTTGACCTTCTTTTACGATAGCACCACTCGCAGTAACTCCGTAACCTTCATCACCTAGCGACTTGCCTGTACTTTCAACTCCTGCTGTATAGGCAGTTAAAGTCGTTGAATCTATTTCATATTGGAACGTGTGATTAAAATCAGCCACCTTTTTTACTGTTAATTGAGGTTTTTCTGCTGCAACAGGTTCAATACTTTGTTGAGGTTGATACACTAAATACTTTCTTTCTTGAACTTTTGGCTTACTACCGATCGCAATCACTTTGGTTCGGTAATTACTTACGATTTGTTTAGAAAGCATTTTCTCTTGAACATTCGTTCCATTTTCTACGGTTACCGATTTAACAATTTTTATTTGCCCGGGCATCCCCTCTTGTACAGTTGACTGTTTACCTATCTCGATATTAGGATCATTGTAATAAACTGTTTTAAACGGAATGCGTTGATATTCTTCAGTGGTTTTTGCAAAGTAGCGAATAATTTGAATTTTCATTTGATCCTCAATCAAATTACCTGTACCAGGAACTACGCGATCGGCAGATGACAATCCAATATGATATTCATCTAAAACTTCTTTTACAGTGTGTGCGTTAGTGCTAAGCGTATAATTATGATTATCAACTATAATCACTACATTTTTACTTAAGCGAACAACAGGCTCTGGTGTTGTATTAGATGTAATCAATACCATTAGCACTAATATACTAATACACACAAATAACAATCCAAAGGTAAGCCACATCCATTTGGGTAAAAATACTCTATTCATTATTGCACCTCTCTGATTATATGCACGCCAAAAAGCACCAGACCCCTAGTAGGAGATCTGGTGCTTCCAGAGCAAACATATTTGATTTGTACACTTAGTATAAATTAAAATAGAGTACGCTTCAATAAACATTTATTAATTAAAAATATTATTAAATAGTTAAAGCATAATGATAACTTGGACTTTCTCGATATTTGTATTCATATACAGCCACTTCTGGCCACATGTTTTTATTGATACTACGACCTAGCTCAATAGCTAAACCAGCGGGTCCAGTATACAGCAGATGAATCAAATCGTATCTTTTTTGAAGATGTAATGCTTCAACTTTATCTTTAAAAATTTTTTGGATTTCTTGAACTTGTTCAGAGTAAAGTAATCTTTTAATATGTGGATTTTCGATAACTATATTAAATTGGTCTTTATCTTTTCCCAATATAACATGAACATCTTCTTCTGTAACGATACCGCTAATAGAGATTGTTACGACTAATTCTTTAGATTTGTTGTCTACAAATGAAAAATTAGGTATGAGTTCTTCTAGTTCAATTGTAGTAGGTGTTTTATTAACCCAATATTCATTTTCTCTATCGTATTGGTAGACAGTTAATGGGACAGTATCTGATAGAAGACTTCCCAAGTGAATTAATAAGGGTATAGGAGAAATAGCATATACTTCAGCCACATCGTATTTTCCTTTATTGATTTTAGCTACAAACTTTTGATATAGCTTTGAATTATCCTCTTTCCCTTTTTCCCAGCCTTCTTTAGAAAAGTCCCTAAACTCTGACTGACTTTCAACCGCTTCAACCATAATATTAGATGAATGTTCCGTCAATGGTAATGTAGTTAACGGAGGACCAAGACGTTTATGCACAATAGCAAGACTTTTTCTTTTTTCATCTGTCCAACTTCTTACCCAAGCTTCATGCTCTTTTTTCATTTCAAAAAGTACATCAGGTGGATAAGAATCTTTTGTATGTGTATCATCAATAAGTTTAGAGTGAGGATAGCACATTAGCATTAGATTTGTGATGTTTTCTAAATCTTCTTCAGAATAACCATATTCTTCTGCAAATTCTCGTCTAGGACCATTATTACTATGTCCAATAATATGAGCAATAATACCAGCATTTGTGAGTTTACCTGTATTATTAGCAACTAACCTTTCTTTACATCCTTTAAATGTACATATTCCTCCACTTACCATCCATAAGTGATAAATTTCAGCGGGCGCAAGACCTCTTCTTTTGGGAGATTTTGATTTTGCCATCTTCATTCCTCCAGTTGTTGGCTAATTTACTATTTCAATAGAATTTCGCTGATAAGATCCTAATTTGATAATTTCTTTAATAGTGGCATCGCCCATGTACACTACTAATTCTTGAGTTCCAACAATAACAAAAAATAATTGTTCTTGCTGCTGTACTGATTTGCAAATTAACTTTCGCCATTCTCTTAAATCAACTGAAGAAGGAACAGGTTGTTTTTCAGGATGCGTATGCCATTCTCCAAGATAAAAGCATCTACCTTGACTAAGTTTCCAATGTCTATTAAAGAATTCTTGATGTCCAACAGATTTTCTGATGAACCGACGTCTAGATTGAATATCTGATGACAATGGTTCTGAAACCTGATCGACAATAATGTGATCTTCCCAGCATAAAATCCTTCCTAGCATAATTCCTCCAGATTCAGGACTCTTATTTAAGTCTTGTGCAAAGGAAAACATTTTTTTCAGTACAGTATCACTTAGCTTAAACTTACGATTATCTGGTAGTAGAAAAACCGCTTTAGTTGTCATTCGTACCACCCACTTCAGCGCAAATTGGACAATTAGGATCTTGATATAGTAGTCGCTTAGACATTAGTTGCTCTTCTGTCATCATATACCTATTACTAACTTGAAATCCTTGATCTATGAAAGAAGCAGGATCGCCTTTCCATGATAACATGGGATTTCCTTCAAGCTGGTTTCTATCTATTTTGTAAATGGTACGCAAAATTCTATTAGCCGTTTCTTCACTATCCAGAAAACTATAAGGAGTAAAATAAGTTCCGCAACCTCCAAGAGATCTTGTAAATGATTGACCTGGTTCCACAAACGAAGATAAATTCCGTATAGGTTCGTCATCAATCGGACGAAATAAACACTGGTAGCATCCTTTTCTTTTTTTGTTTAAAGTAACAAGAACATGACTACCTATTCCAAAAGGTTCTACCCATGAGTAGATGACTGTAGGAGCTTTCTCTAATCGATGCATGTATTTGTTAATCGACATCTCTACATTTGGAACTCCTATACAGACTATTACAAAATTAATAGCTTCCCAATCCAGTTTATTTTCTGTTAAAACGGTACTAATTTTTTTAGAAAAAGTATCCACTTGAGTAGACGGATATCTGGATTGAATTTCTTTTTTTAATGCGTCTACTTTGTATTCAGGGCTAAAGTGTTTATCATCAACAGAAAATAAAGAGTTCATTCCAAGTTCATGTCTATAAACGTTATCCGCATCTAATGAATCATCATCAATCAGAGTTATCTTTTGAAAACCTGCTTTAGCTAATCCAACTGCAACTACACTTCCTATAGCACCTACTCCAACAACGACAGCTGTTTTTTGAGCAAATCCAGAATCGCTACCTGTTCTTTCAAGCAAAAATTCCTTTTGAAGTCGCTTAACATAAAATGGAGTTAAATTAATTTTGGGAGGAGCTTGAATAAATGGATGTAGTCGCACTCTCATCTTACGATTTGTTATCATGCCTTCAGGACAATGTATAGTGACACCAAATAAAGCTGCTTTTTCTGAATTGATAGGTAGGCTTATACACATATGCTCATCTGCATGATTACTTTTTGGTATCCTGCTCAATAATTTTTGAAGGATCATCTGATTAGCTGGATTTATATTATTCATAATAAAGTTTTTGAATGTATTAAGATCCCAAAACTCTGTATTTTTTGGCGGTATAATAAATGATCCTTGTTGAAGTGGTATATATATACATCTTTTCTTTATTAATTCTTTACGATTTTGATGAAAAACCGTTTGTAAATAATGATCAGGATTATAGTTTTTTTCGCAAATAAAGTATGCCATATTATCTTTTTTCATGATGTATACATCAAGTTCTCGGACTGTATCCATTTTTTCATCAATCATTATATAGTTATTTCGAAGAGTACTAGCTCTTGCCCAATATGCTTCAAATTCTGCTAAGAATTCATGATTATTTAACTTCGCTTCTCCAGCCTCCAAAATATTGATGACTTTCTTCAGGCAATCTAATACTACTTGTCCTGGATATCTTTCATCTATAATCAGGTTCTCCTTATGAGTAAAACAAATAAAGCCATTTTCTTCAAGATGAGGGATACCTTGAAATTGGAATTGTGAATCATAAAAATGAGGTAAGGAAGATGGAAAATCATAAGGCAAGCCAACTATAAGAGTTGAGGGGCCTTCTAAAACTTCGATTTGTATTCTAAACGCAGATTTAATATTTCGATATGATGTAAGAGTATTTTCGGAAATAAGAGTTACTTCTTCTATAAGAGATTGTCCATACATTTTAATGTATTGTATAGTTTGTTCTTGAATATCCACTTCAAATCCCTCATTTCTTTGAAGCCGATTCTGTGGAGGGAATCACAGCTGGAGCATTTGCTCTTTTGCCAGGATCTTTAGGGGGTACAGGAAAATCATCGCCAAATTGTTTTCTTAGTATCGTAGCTCCATCTGAAATATCTACTTCAGCTTTAGCATCTAACAAACAATCTCTTAATTTTTCTAGTTTCTCTTTAAACACTTTGATTTGGTTTAAACTCATTTTCTGTAGTAAATTGGGATATGGAGCTACAGGCAATTTGATTTCAACATAAGGATATTCGACCAATTTCCCGTCCTTTTCTTCCCATTTGGTTGTAAATGTTAAAAGGAACACTTCAAGGAGATGAATAAGTGCATCGCCATCGCGATATTTTTTTTCTCCAGAAAATGCATCTATAATCTCTGTTTTCACAGTCATATAATGATAAATCATAGAAGTCAGGGCAATACCTGTAGGTTTACCATAAGCTGAATCTTTAAATTGGAAATCTTTCCATCGTTTCAAATAACGAACAAGTCTTCGAAATTGTTTTCTATCTTGAGGGTCAGTATATTTTTCTCGGATTTTACTAATCAATTCTTTTGGATTGGATTCATCCCAACTATAGTTTTCGGACGAGCTTGCTAATTTGCCTTTTGCAAGATATACCTTACCGTCATCATTTTTGCTTGCATAAATAGTGACATCGATATGATATCCAGCAGTATAGGTAACCGTTACACAAGGTTGCTTCATTATAACACTAGCAGTATGTCCAACAAGTGCGTCATAAACCCATTTTTTAGCTTCAACAGGAGTTTTTACATCATCTTTTGCCATTTCAAAAAATAATCCTAAATCAATATCATAATTTCCGTCTAATGGTTTGATACCCGTTTTCATAGCATAACTGCCCTGATTAAATCTTGTATAAGGTTTAGCAGCTTCTGGCATCTTATCAGTTAATCTTTTAACAATAATATCTCTTTTTTCTCTGAGAATCTCTGATCCATCACTTAATTTTATAGATTCATGAAAACTCTCGAATTGATTTTGGTTATGTGGCATTAAAATCATTCTCCTTCTTCTTCTTAAGTTTTAGCGATTATATTCTAAGTTAATAGTGTTATAATATATTACTCTCTTAACTAATCGTATTTTAATTGCTAATAAAAGTCAAATAAATAAGAACGTATGATCTCTTTTGGTTCGTTGATTGGCTTATTCATGCAAATAAAGAGGACATATAACTTTAACCTAAAGTTTTAAAATTATAATAACGAACTTAACAGCATTTTATGTTAAACTAGCAATAATATAATAATTAATGTGGAAGCACCACATGTCTCTTATTTGGAGATGTGTGGTGCTTTTTTGTGGGGAGGATTTATGGAATTTGGAATTTTACTAATATGCATCGCACTTCTGAACTGTATCACTATTTATTTTTTGAAAAGTACAGATAATATAGATCATATTAGAGATGCTGTAATGTATACCGTTTGTATTTTGCTAATAGCTGTAGGTTTAATAACAGGCATGTGGACATTTTACCTGGGATCTTTTTTGTACTTGGGCCAATCAGTAAAGTCTAACAATATGTTAAAAGTCATTATACTATTTTCAGGATTTCCTATTAGTTACTTTGTAAATAATTCTTTCTATGCTGTATTGGGTATATCTCTTATATTTTGTTATAGCATGACTCGTTTAAGTGAAAGTTTTATAGAACTGATCTATTTCGATCCCAAACCTACAGCAGAATTAAAAAAAGAGGATACGCCAGTTATAAATGATCACAGCGACAAAGAATTAGCTTGATGCCTTATTTATACTCCTTTATAATATAGATAAATGCATAGGAATTGGGAAGCACCCAGAAACCATTACGGTATCTGGGTGCTTTTTTATGCAAAAAATAGGAGGTTTTAGAAGATGTCAGATAAAATGTTAAGAAAGAAGTTAAGCTTGAAGCAGTTATGTATCAGTATTTTTATTCTTTACAGTTTTCTTTTTATAGTTAGTCTTATTATGAAGCCTTTTTGGATATCCACTTTTTTTATATTTTTGATTAGTACTATTATCGCTGCCAGTGGTAAACAAATGTTCCAAACTCATACTAAAAACAAAACTTACTCTGTGTATTATATTATTTTACATCTATATCAAACAAGTAAACGTATTTTTAAATCCTTCATCTCTATTATCCAAAGTTTTAATCTGATTAGGCTCTCTTCAATCATGATCTTTTTATATCTTATGAATCAAGGTGTACTCACTTCGATGTTTGATGGACATTTAAGTATGGAAACAAAACTGTATATGGATTCTATTCTATCCCCATTTGCAGGCGATCTATTCAATTTCTTTGGATTTTCTATAGTGATGTATGCATTTTTTAAACTATCGTTTAGGATCTTGAGAAATACAGACGATATGGATATTATCAAAAAAATCGAAGCTAAAAATATAGATTTAACTTTTAAACATCACACAGGTCAACTAAGATTAGATGTTGATACTTTATTGGATACTTTATATACATCAAAACGTATGGATCTCTACTTTTTAGTAAAAGACAATTATTCATCTTTAAAAGATGTTCAAAAGCATGTGGAAAAAAGTTCTTCGATCGAAGATTTTTTAATTAACTTAGAAGAACAAACAAAAGAACCCCAAGCATAATGCTGGGGTTCTTTTCCTGAAGTAACCTCCTAGCTGTCTCTTTTAAGTCTCACAAGAGTTTCGCGATATTGTGAGTCTAAATCTAAGAAGAACTTTGCAGGAACTTCTAAAACAGATTCAAGCTTTAGAGCCATATCCTCAGTAATTTCATTTTGTTCTACAATAGATACATAGTTAGAGAAATCTATTTTGAAAGCAAATATATCCAAAGATAATTGTTTTTCCTCGCAAAGTTCTTTGATTGTTTCCCAGGGAGCAATAGCTATAGGTGCAAAATATTGATTAGTCATTTTCTCATCTCCTTATTATTATAATAAACGTACCAAACCAATATACCAGCTTGTAATTGAATTATTTTTTCAATACAGTACCTCGATTCTGATAATCCATTTGTTCTTACACAAAGAAAAAACAACATTTATGATTGTAAATGTTGTTTTTTCTTATGTTACTCGTACTGCTCAATAAGAGTCAGCATTTCCTTTACTTTAAACGGGGTGAACATTTGATTCTAAGATTTTTTTCATTTTTGCAATCAGATCATCATCGCTAAAAGAATTATGTTCAGCCAGTTTTTTAGAAGTATAGCTTTTTAAAAACTGTTTTGATGACATAACTTCTCTTTGACCATTGGCTTTTGTAATAACATAATGATTCGATGTAACCTTTGTTCTACCTTTTGACGTTTTAATATAATAACCGGTAATAGATACTATACCATCGTCTTCTTTATACTGTTTTTTGTCATTGTACGAGGTTCACTGAATCGATCAGGAAATTTAGGAAATGTTAGATATCCATCTTCCATACCTTTTTTGAATTTGACAGCTTCTACTTCTTTACCAGTTCGCATATCTACATATTTCATTTTACACTTCTCCTTTTGTAGCAATCATTGATTCTAAGATTTCCCATGTTTCACCATTAAAAAACACTTCAATAAACTGTTCTTCTGGATCTAGCGGAAAGAACGCAAACTTCTGGTCATAAATAGTAGCTGATTGTAAATCATCTGTATAATTATGAACACTGTCATCTAAAGATTGACGGTAATCATTGATATGATTTTCATTTTTAACACCAATAACATATTTGATTAGAGTTTGGTTGGTATTCCAATCAATAATCTTTGTTAGTATATCTGCTGGAATAATGTCTACGATATGCGTATCTTTAAAATAACTATATATTTCGGTTAACTGTGTAAAAATCATTTCTAAAAGCTCTAATTTATCTTCATTTATCCTTAGTAATCTGTAATGAATACTACTTGTACTTTTTTCTCCAGCTACTAGAAATCTTTTGCCTTCGCTAGTGACGATCGCTGCTCCTATTGAGAGATTTGCTTCAATTTCTTTTTGAGTAAACATCGTTTTATAAGCTTCATTTACCATTACATTTTGAATTTGATCAAATGACAAGCGTGTTCCTCCAGGTAGTACAACAGATATTTCTTGATCGTTGTATTCCATTGAAAGATCCATTAAAGTAGAAGCTAATATTTTATAATCATGTTTAATCTCTATCCAATTTCTTTGCTCCATCGTTTGGTAATTATGATGTTCTCCTACTAAAATAAGAATCGTATTTTGTTCTACATTCATTTTAATATCCCCTTTGATTGATTTTAGACGCAAAAAAAAGCATCTGAGAAATGATCAAATCAAATACACTTAAAGTGGATTAAATTGATCACCTGTCAGGTGCTTTTTTTAAAAGTTCTCATCGCGCTTGCAATAGAGTAAGGTTTATAGTTATACATCATATTATATCACAAATATTTTTCGGGTAACATTTTCAAAATAAATCGGGCATTATAAATCAAACCTAATTTGATATTTTATAGTATTATAGAATTATATTACTTGGAGGTAATTAAATGACTACAGTAGATCAAATCCCTTGGAAAATAAATGTCACCTATAATAAAGATCTATCTAGTGATCAGCGCTTCGTTTGGGATGTTATTATTCAAAATTTGGATAAAGAATTAAAGCAATATTTACAAGAAAAAGTAGATGTATATTTTATAGCTACATTTAAAGAAAGTTGGATAAATCGAAAAATCAAATCCGTTCGGGTTTCTAAAACTAATACCCCTTTAGAAGGTGCTGTCCCTTTTAATACTTCTATGAGATTTGCATTCGATAATGAATCAAAAGGTATTTTATTTTCACAAGCTATAGAAATCAGTATAGAAAAGTATATTGTTGCACAAAGTGTAGAGAGACATACTCTGTTAAAGCAATAATACATAATGAGTCAATTATGCTATAGTTGCGTATAAAATTTCAAAGACTGTAATTGGAGTGAATTTTATGGTTATCCCTTGGATAGTAGGCATTTGTATCATTCTTTTAGCTATTTTTTTGTTATTGGCAAAACGTACAAGTGATTCTTTTGATACATTCATGATGCAAGTCATTAAATTTCTTATGATTGGAGCTTTTTCTTCATTTTATATTGTTTCCATACTTCTAATTATCATTTATTTAACAGAACATATGGAAATAAGCATGCCATTTTATTTAATCTCGATTACAATTATTATTGCCGCGATCGCTATTCCTTACAAAGTGTTTGCCAAAAAACGTTCTGCATAAATAAGCCTCTATCTGAATTTCAGGTAGAGGCTTATTTATATTTTGTATTTTCTAAACGAGTTTTTAATTTTAATACATCTGGTTTGAAAAACAACATAGCATTAGATGTTCTTTTAATGGGAATCAATACTTCTTCTTTCACGTAATTACTGATTTCCATCACATTGCATTGTAAAAGATCAGATACTTCGGCAGTAAATAATATGTTCTCACCTACTATATCTCTTGCCACATAGGTTTCATTGCTATTATGGTTCATACTGATCCTCCAATTGATAAAATAAAAGCACCGTTACCTAGAAAATGTCTAGTGAACGGTGCTTCCGTATGTACGATTTAATTGATTCTATTATATCATAATTGCTGTTAGCCAAATAGTTCTTTTTCTGCTAATCAGACTGTATGATGGAATATCCGTAGAGTATGGTAGAACATGTACTTTCTATTGTGAATTTTTCATCTATATAATTTTTATGAATAGAATATAATGAAAGGTACTAATTCCAAACAAATTAGCACCTTTCGGTTTAGATATAGACTAGAATTTTAGGGACGATATATACAAAAAACATTGTCAAAGGAGCAAATAATACGAGTCCTATGCCTTTTCGTCTTCTGGATGGATTCTTAGGGGCCATAAACCTAACAATGACTCCTGCGTAAAACATGAATCCTGTAATAGGAATAGCAACATAGAATAAAGCATTGAAAAGAATCGTGCCTATTGGTGTAGCCGAGTCCACATAATCTTTCACTGTTTTGTGTTTATCCGTCAATTGGAGCGGTTGATCAACTGTATAGTTATGAATGATTGCTGGTAAATAGGCGACTGCAAATGCACCAATTCCAAATATAATAATGAAAATATAGCCTCTTCTTTTTCGGATTGGATTTTTTCCGGATGTTAAAATTAGCACAAACCCTAAAAGGAACAGTAAAACCATAACTGGTATACCAATGACTTGTACTAGCCTTACAACTTGATGAAATCCATTGATTAAATTTATAAACATATTGTTACTCCTTATCTAGAAGCTATCTCCTTCTTCACCAGCTGGCTGATCATCTAAAACCTCTACGGCATTAATTTTCCATTGACCATCTTCTTCAATTAATGCCGTATAGATCCTGATATTCTCGGTACTTGGTATTCCATCGTAACTCATAGTGACTTGGAACTCGCTAATGAACTCAGGATTTTCTTGATCATTTCTGGACTGATAGACTTTAAGTCCTTTCATTGAAGATACCAATTTACCGGTATCTTCAGGAATAGTCAGTCCACTTGGATAGGTAGAAGCATATCCTTGTTTGGTCATGAATGGAGCAATATTTTCATAACGAGATTTTGTTGAGGTATAGTTAAAAAAGGTAGATAAAAACGAATTATTGGTTTCCATTGCTTTCGTATATAGCTCATTTTCATGTGCGCTGTCTTGTGCTTTAGTTAAAAAAATACTCATACCGACTACTACAGCTATCAAAACTATTAAAGCTGTATACATGATTTTCTTTTGCATAAATTCTCCTTTATCAACGACTTACAATGCGTCTATATCCGTATGATTTATACAACTTGTTAAATACTGAAACTTTGGCGATACTAACTCCATGGGAAGAACTAGAATTAATCATTTTATCATTACCAAGATACATTCCTACATGGCTTGCTCCCCGTCTCCATGTTTCCCAAAATACAAGATCGCCTGGTCGAGCATCGGCAGCAGCTACTTTTATTGTTTTGTTATATTGATCTTGTGCACTTCCACTTAAATCGATTCCCATTTGGGCAAACGAATACTCAAGAAGTCCTGAACAATCAAAGCGCTTTTCCGGTGACCTGCCTCCCATTTTGTATGGTATACCCATGTATTGAGACATGATATTTAAGGCTTGTTGTACATCAAAGATTTGTTGACCAGGAACAATCGTTAAAGTTTGATTCGAATCATTATAGTATCTCATTACATGTTCTACGTAATCAACATCACCGTAACGCTTCCATCCCATTATAGCTGCTTGTTGCTTGCTATAAGCTACAGCATTCTCTTTACTATGTCCACCATGCGCTTTAGCATAAGCAATATAACCGCCTCCAAAGTTATAAGACTGTAAAGTTAGCTCGATATCTACTTTTTTGCTACTTGCTTTTGCATTATTAAATACAGAAACAAAATGTTTAACACCCTGCTGAATAGAAAGCTCTGGATCAGTTAATGTGTTTCGTTTCATCCCCAAAGATTCAGACGACTGCATAACATCTAAATATCGTCCACCCGTTTCTTGCATAATTAAAGCTAAGAGCAATTGAGTATATTGACCCATACCATATTGTTCAAGATATTTTCGTACAATTGGTTCATAACGAAGTACAACTTCGGGTACTTTAGCAGTGCCCGGATTCCAATCCGTATTTACTTCGGATGTACCGTCATATAATCCTTTATCCCAATCCGAATCTGCTGCTAGAACAAATTCAAAATATAATTTCATATCTTTTTCATCAACACCTAAATCGATTAAAATAGCCTTGAATTTATCTTTATCAATCGAAAGTAGAGGAACGAATCGATCATCTACTTGAGTATCTTGATATTGTCTGTACGTTTCAATAACACAATCACCTGCGTTTTTCTTTTCCACAAACTCATACTTATCAGTTCTTTTTAACGTTTCTCCGGGATAATAGCGTGTCAAAGGACTAATAGCCATTTCACCGTATTCAAAATACACATCGCTTAGTACATTGTGTTTTTCTCTTTTGGTTTCATTGATATTAACAGTTGTTCTCTGTCCATTTTCGGTGGGACATATTTTTTTAGTTTTAGTCCACTCTTTATCTTCTGTAATACTAGTATACTTAAATGTAGGTTTAAACCGAGATATTAAATCATCTGGATCATAGTCTGAATATTCCACATGATTATCTTGTACCAAAATTTCATATTGAACGAGTGCAGCTGGTATCCCCCAACTTGGTCTAACAGTAGAAACCAATTGATTGATCCAAGATTTATCTGCTTTTACTGCATAGAGATCAGCAACTGTATCTTTCGCTGCTTGAACAAATTCTTGTTGATAATCTCCATCTGCGACCTGTTGTTCTTCGCTTCTAGCGTTTCCACCCAGATACCAGTCTGCTCCTGGAATGGCTGTAAGCGTTGCTAACACGATGATGCAGATCGCAATAATTAAGACACCTTCCCATCCTATTAATGCAAATAGAGCCTTACCAATAGAAATGACTATTTGTTTAAGTAATTTTATAAGTAGTTTTTTTAGATATTTACTGGCTTTACCTACAGCTTTATTTGCCCCTTTTTTTATGGCTCCTCCACCGGGGGCAGAAGATTCTTTACCGACATCATGAGCGCTCAACCTTATTAATCCCCCCTAAATTATTTAGGCTTCTATACAGAAAGCCTAAATAATTCATATTTGAACATACTAGATAATATCTTTTTTCCGTTCTTGGTCGTTATATACACCAGACTGTGCCCAGCCCATTCTTTTACTCGTTTCTTGCGTTTTTCTTGCTACATTCCTAGCTAAATTAGGCGCTTTTACCCCAACCAAATTAGCTACTTTATCGTCTACGCCTGTTTTACCTGGAGCATTGTGATTAAAGTATTCGTCTGGGTTCAAGCGTCGCATATCAAAGCCTGTATCCGAATTGACTTTCAATCCATTTTGATCCATCATATATGCTTCACTTTGTCTTCCTAAGTTGCCTGTTGATCCAGACAATCCAGCTACCTGTCTCTCCACTCGTGGAGTCATCGTATTCGATTGACCTGCATTAGAGTTCGGCATGTTAGGCATAAGTGATTCACGCATGTACGAACCATTTTCTTGGCGTTTCCATTGTTCGTTATTGTCACGAAGCTTATAATCAACTGCTCTTCGTTGGTTAGTTTTCAAGTTAGCATCTCCAGCCCCGAAGCTACCGATACGTTGCCACTGATCACCATTTTGCATTTCGAACCATGAGCGGTCATTAGTTTGATTGAATCTTACATTGCTACCTCGGAATCTTGAATCCTCTGCAAGATCAGATAATGTCATCCCACGTGGACTTTCACCACCGCTTCCAAAATCAAAAGCACGTTGACGACTTACACCGGATAGCATTTGTCCCATTGCTTTACCAGATGTACCAAGTTGACCACCTAAAAGTGATCCGATGGCTGCTCCTGGTGCACCACCCAAAGCCATACCTGCTAATCCACCAATTCCTGCTCCCGTTTGTCCCAATGCTTCTCCCAAATTACCCATCATTTGACGACGTTCTGCAAGATCAGACCAATTACCTTTTAAATTTGCTAAAGAAAATTTACCGCTTGGTTGTCCTGATTCATCTACGCCTCGACCGGCATTTCTTATAACATTAGAGACTCCTTTAGCACCAGATGTTACATTTCTCGTACCTTGTGCAAGACTTGAAACTACCTTTGATCCGATCATCGATCCTGCCATTACTCCCCCAGGGCCAAAAGGAAGACCTACTGTTCCACCTGCAACTGCACCTGCTTTAGCCATTGTTTGTTTAACTCGACTCCAACTTTGACCACCAGAAGCAGCTCGACTTAGAGAAGAACTACCGGCATCATTGGACATACTCACTTGGCTTCCTGAAGGAGTTTCTGTACCACCAGCACCTGAACCTTGACCCCCATGACCTCCAGCACCTTTACCAGCTGCCATGTTATAAGATCCTCTAGATAACATCATCGCTCCACCAATTCCAGCCATACCTAAGCTTGTTGCTGTTCGTCCCATTGCAGAACTAGAATCTCCAAGATTAAGCCATTTGCTGACCATACCTGTAATGGGAACAAACATAATGATCATGCCAAGTTTAAATATCGTTGGTCCCATACCTTGACCCAAGTTCCCTGCCATTTGTACAAATACAAACAAAATAATAGAGTGAATGGAAGGTAGAAAAATGTTTCCACATAATTCTTTGATGTATGTTCCAAAAAAGCTTCTCGTTTTGGTAAACAATAAACTGTACGCTGCAATTGGTGACATTACACATAGAAGAACAATAATGATTTTTCGAGCAATATAGATAAAGTTTAAATAGGCTGATAGCCCCCATTCTGCAAGAAAGACAAAAATATCTCCCATCGCAAATGTGTAACTTCCATCTTTTGTAGCCGAAGCTATAATAGATACACCATCAAGTGATTTACCTAGTCCTTTTAATGTCTCTGAGATACTTTGGATAATTCCCCAATTGATAGCTGTAAGCATATGAAAAAACATCCAAAAGCAACCCATAAACATTGCGGAAGCGAAATACATATTAATATCTTTCCAAAAATCTGCTTTGGCTTGAGGACTATAAGCCTTCATACCAAACCGTAACGATCCAAGCATGATCGCAAGCATCAGTATCGTTGCGTACACTCCTGAGAACAAACCAATCAACGGATGAATGAAAGAGTCTAACTCACTCTGATAAAAAATCCCGTCTATTAAAGCATTGGTGTCTTTTTCTTGGAATCCCCATGTTTTATAGGGATTCCCAAAGACTAAATTCTGTATACTATTGATTCCAGGAATGTTGAACAAGTTATTAGCTTGTCCAATAATAAATCCATCCATCAATGAAGCGTCTTCTTCAGCTTTTTTTAGACTTTCCTTTGTTTTAGCACCTATTAATGCTCCTGAAGCATCACCATTGGAAGATAAGTCTCCAGTCGACAAACCAGTGGATTCATCATCTTCAGCTGTAGTTTTATCATCATCCCCATCAGCCGCAGTCGATTTATCTGTCGTCTTTTTTGTAGCATCTGTTTTATCGGTTGTAGTTGTTTCTGTTTTTTTAGTAGTCGATTTATCAGAAGTTGATTTTGTAGTATCTGTTTTACCTGTTGTAGCAGTATCTGCTTTTTTAGTAGTAACAGTCGGTAAAATTTCAGAAGCTGATACATAGCTATTCCCAATAGTAAGACTACACAGAAACAGAATTAAAAAGAATAACGATTTAACCTTCATGTTTAAGCCACTTCCTCTGGAATATGTGACTTATCTTCTAAGAATTGAATCATTTTTTCACGCGGAATATCCTTCTTCAGTTTTTCTGGCATGGTATTTTGATTCGTGTTTAGATATTTCCATTCTCTAGGTGTCGGTTGAGTTTGGAATGTCACAATTTGTTTACCTGCCTTCATTAATACTTGTCCAGTAGCAGCACTTCTAATGAGACTTCCTACTTCCTCACTTAACCTAAACGTACGAATAATCGGTTCAATATCTTGATCACTTTGTCTCAAGAAGCAGACTGTATCGAACTGAGCGACAACATCTCGAGCTGATTCATTTCGTTCGAACATTTCGTAGCGCTGAGATACAAGAGTAAGGGATACATTCCATTTTCTTCCTCGTGCACTGATTACTTTTAGCCATTCCATCATGGAAGAATATTTAATCATCATCCAAGCTTCATCAACAATCATTCGCTTTTTCATCTTAGGATCAGCAATAATAAATCGGTTCCAAATCCAAGTCATAAGTACATGTTGAGCTAGTGGTCTTTCAATACCGTTACTAGAAAGTTTACTGATATCAAAAGTTACTACTGGAGCTTCATCTAAAGAACCGCTATATTCTGAAACGATTTTGGTTTGACCGTCAAACATACCGAAAGCTTTATCATGGGTGAATAGACGAACAATATTTTTCAGTTCCTTCAATTCTTCTCCATATTCTGTTTGCATCTTTTCAGATACAAGCTCTTGATAGTACTCACTGATCGTTGGCATTTCAATATAAGCACGTCTGAAATCAATATTTCCCTGACTATCAACTGATTCTACTTGTTCATAGATAGATTCTGGATCTTCAGTAATTCCACGTTGTAAGTACGATTGCTCAATAATATCGTTTAGTACACCTAATTCAATTGGAGTTAAGCCATGTCCATCTACACTCAGAGATTCTTTCATAACACGGAAAAATTCAAGATTCTCTTTAATTTTTTCGTTTACATTGATGCTCTCAGTAATCCTTTCGAATTCTGTACCTTTATAAAGAAGATTTCTTTCAGGGTAGATATCAAATGGATTGATCCTACTATTATCATTAGTTTTAGAATGATAAATTGGAATAACGACTCCACCAAGAGCCTGCGTTAATTCTGTATATTCCGGTTCTACATCAATAATGACATTTTTCATAATGCCATCCATGTAACCTCGACCAATCATTTGTTTAACAAGTACAGACTTTCCAGATCCAGAAACTCCAAAAACTCCTACCGAATAGTTAACTAAACTTTTATCAAAGTTATTATAAAAAACATAATCTCGACCAAATAGTCCGATTGGAAAACCACCGGTATGATTAAGTTTAGAACTGGAATGTGGAAACATTGCTGTCAAACTTAGTTGGTCCAAATTACGATCTGATTTAGAAAGATGGTTTTTACCTAATGGAAGGGTTGAAAGCCAAGATTCTCGTTGTCTACCAAAAGCACTCAAAATTTCAATAGACTCACCAGCGACTGCATTTTCTACTTCAACACATTTTGCATTTAGCTCATCTAATGAGTTTGCATAAACACTGGCTTGGATTGAGACATAATAAAGACCATTTTGATTGTTTTTTATTTGACGTTGTAAAAATTTGGAGTCTTCTCTTTTTTGTACAGAGTCATCAATTTTTGCCTGATCTCCTCGACCAGAGGCACTGTAGATAACAGTGTCAAACTCATCGATCTTATCTTGCAGTTTTTTTATAGCTGAGTTTTTATCGATTGGATCAATATGAACAGAACAGTCTAAATCATCACCAGTGAATAGAGACTCAAGCCAACCTATACGAACAGTTCGCGGATAACCGGAAGGTTTTACAAAAAACGAACGTCCATACTTTGTACTTCCTAGTCCTGTTTTCATCATGAAATAATCTTTTTCAAAATGAATTCCATCATTAAGCATGTTGTCTACAATAGTTGGCGAATCAAGGGGTCTATCCTCTTTTTCTGAATTCGTTTTATCGAGATTTATCGAATTATCAATATTTAAACTAGGTTCTTTCACTTTCTTTTTCTTGTTCCAGAGCTTTAACATTTTCTATAACCTCCTGCACATCATAAACTAATCTTTCTAAGTCTGGTATAGATGCAACATCTACCGTGATATAAGAAGATAGTTTTTCTTTACCATGCGTTATAAGCGATTCCATAGGATGCATAATCATGCGATCACGATTAAGTGCTCTTTTCATAACTTCTCCAGCTTTTAAGCTGTCTAAAAGGGTTGTATTAATTTGACACTGTCTAAGCTGTCCTCTTACTACTTCCGCTCTTGAATATAGTTCATTTCGAATCATTTCATTTCTTTTTTCTACTGTGAGAGCACCCATTTTTGAAGGTTGTGGAATAAAGGAAACAACATAAAACACCTTACGAGAAATCTGGAATATATTCTCAGACTGATCTTTTACAAAGTTAATAACATCTTCTCCGTATTTTTCTGTCGCTTTATTGCCTTTCGCTAGATTTTGCTTCCAACGTGCTTCTTCTTTTCGTAAATCTTGTCGAACAGCCTGACCCAAAATTTGAAGAGGAAAACGTATTACTCGAAATAACGAACTGTATGCTAAAATTATGGATTGTCTGGCTGTTTCACTGAGTAAATCGAAATTAACAGAGTCGGTCTCAATGACAACACAATATTCATTATTTTTTTGTTCATATATTCCGTACTTAATATCTTCAATACCAATGAGCTCTTTCATAGCATCGCGTTCTTTTTTTAACTTTTTGTCTTCGCCTTTACTATTTGCTACTGTCGCACTTGTACTTGCATTGGAATTAGTTTCTTCTAAATGCTGTTTTCTTTTCCATCCAAAAGCTGGCTCATTGCGATCCATTCGTTTTTTTGCTACTAACATAATCCCAATCGTTAGCAGTAATATTCCGAACATAATAAAAACATAGATTTGCATGTACTACTTAGCCTCCTATTCAAAGATGTGTGTATGTTTTTTGAGATCTTCTAAACTTAAATAGCGTTATGATAAATTCACTTGCATATTGTTCATGTTTCTCGATTTTAAAGAATGTGAGAAACGCTGTTATTCCACCAATAACAAGAAAAAAGACAAACTTTCCAATAACTAATGAAAGACCCTCTAAAAACGGTAATCGTCCATAAATGAAAAACACTCCGCAGAAAATTGCGACTGGAAACAAAATAAAAAATTGTCTAATAGATAAGATAGCTAAGATTGATTTTTCTTCTTGAGTAATATCTATTGGTACAATAATTTCGTTATTCAAATTAATTCCTCCATTTTTTAAAATAACCATGCTACTTTAAGTTCGATACAACTTATTGAAGCATGGTCGTTTTAAATTAGCCTGCCATTCCGGCAATCATATCCGCGAAAGTTGCTGCTCCAAAGAAGACAAAAGCTCCACCTGCACAACCCAATAAAGCCTTCCAGTAAATACCTGATTTTTGCGGACTCAATGATCCAAAAATAATCATAATCGCTGTAAACATAACAGCTAGAGTAAATAATGTTCCTCCTACACCACCAACAACCTGTACAACTGTTTTTAAAGGTTTGTTGATTTTTGTAGCGTTAGTATCCGTTGGATTATATACCTTTGATTTATCATTTAGTTCTGAGTCAATAACACTACTACTGGCTGGTGTTGTTGTTGCTGCATGCATGACAGTAGAAGCAGGAGCTGTTACAAGAAATAAACAAAACGTTAAAACAAACATGCCAAATAATTTTTTAAACAAAATAAAAACCCCTCTCAAATCGTATAATTAGTATATGTGTACTGCATAAAAGTGATTAAAATTACGTATTCATAACCTTCCCTCCTTTTTTGGGTAAAAAAAAAGCACCGTTAACTTTGGACGAGATCCAAAGTTAACGGTGCTTCCGCTTTTCTATTCGATTTACTATAATCTGATTATCATTAATTATGGCTCTAATGTCAAGTGCTTTAAATTTAGGTTCATTAGGAATGCGGTATTTGTTCATTTACTGTCAATTTTGCAGAACCTACGTTATTAGAACCGGATAGAATAATGGTCAGCTCAACTTCTACGTTAGCCTGTAATATTGTATCAATTTCGTTAAATTGTAACTCAATAATTTCAAAAAAAGTACTTAATGATTCAGCTGACAAAGCAAACACTTTTGTAAGTTCATTGTCTTCTACGTCATTGATATATTGAATTACCTGACCTTCATTACGCACCTCAAACCGAAGTATTTCATTCGACCGTAAGCAAAATGAATGACTTTTTTGCATTAGTGTCGACTTAATTTTTTCGATTAATAAAGCATTATTTTTTTCATGTGATTGATTTATTGACATATAGAATAATACCTCCACCAAAAAAATAGTTTAATTTGGAACTAAAATGTAGAAAAATTAAATAATTTCATTTTTTCATAGTATGTAATAGGTGAAGTTTCATATATAGACACCATTTTACATCTGTTTTAGAAATTTGTCGATGATTTAAGGTGATAGATTCTTTAATTTAAAATAGTATTCTACTTTCTCTAAAAAGCGCAATTACGTTTCCGCTTTTTAGAGAAAGCAGAAGGTTACGAAGCTTCTGCTTTCTGCATGTTAGATTGTATTGTTTGTAAATCTTCATATTTTTCAACGTAGAATAAGTCTTTCTTTACGAACATACCTTCCACTAAGAATTCACCTTCTGCTTCAATTCCACCTACTCGAATTTGATGATCTTGGTACTCTAAAATGAATTGATTATTCATTATAAAAATGCGTCCAACCATTACATGAATTACATGCAATGCAGAAGTGATCCCCATAGCTGGTGTAGTGGTGATACGGCTCATGATTTCAGGCCCATAGGTCTGTTCAACTTTTTCTAGTTGTGGTTTTGGAACATTATTTGCTTCATCGACCGGCAATGTATTAACTAGCTCATCGATATCGGGGTAATGTCCATCAAATGTTTGATGACTCCCAGTATCTGTTGAAGAATAAGGCATAAAGTCCGTTTCTTCAGGGGGTGGTTCAAGTGTCCAATCTTGCTCTTCTACCATAGGTTTGGTTCTTATAAAGTGGATCTCTTTATTAACTGATTCATCTTCATTCTCATTTACGAGATTAGGATTATCAATTCCTTTAAATAGATCACTAATTGCTAGATTCATTTCCTCTGGTAATTCGCTAGTTTTAAATTCTATCTCTTTATCAATATTTGATATGTTACCCGGCATATTGAACAATAACTCTTCGACTTCAGGAGATTCTTCAAGAGCAGGTAACTCATTCCATAGTACATTTTGTTCGTTATCCAATTGCACGTTTTGTGGTTCAGATACCGTAACAAAAGTACGCTGATCGATAACAACAGGCGTGATATTGTAACTTGAACTGAATAATGACCCACATATGCCAATCACAATTGGACTCAAAAATAAAAGAACTACTACTGTTTCTAGTTGCATATTCAGGCTCCTCTACTTCATTTATTTAGTCATAATGTAAAAAAACAAACCTGCTGCTCCTACCATGAAAATCAAGGCAAATAATGCTCCAAAACTTTCCACAGTCATCTTAAAAATCGTTGCATAATACTTAATATTCACAATTTTTTGTAATATACGTCTTGAACGCATATGATTTTTTCTTAATTCTTTACTCATAATGTCTTTTTTTAAGTCATTGTCTAATACATTCCCTGTCCATAAACTTTTATACTCTCCTAAATGTTCTTCTCCGATAGTTTTCATAATAATTGCCTCCAGTAATTGTTTTAAAATTCTATGTAAAAAAAATACCTCACTAAAGAATGACCAGAAATGGTTTCATTCAAAAGTAAGGTATTTTTTAAATTTATATAAAGGTTTTATCCAAATTAAATAAAATAGGTAAGCTATATTTGAAAAAGAGAAACCTGTACGCCTCATGGCTCAGGGAAAATAAAACTAAATAATATAGCTATATCATATCAATTTTTTATCAACTCAGCAAGTTATACAGCTTACCATAGAGATGAACTGATAAGTAATCAAAAAAATGAAAGTTGCCCTTCATATGCTCCGCTTTTCTTATGAATAATCTTTGAAGGAATCAACTTTCTATCAGAATATTCTATACTTTTGTTGACTATCCCTGAAGAAGAGTTTGTAGTTACTGGTATTGGATTTTCCGAAAAATGTCCCTCTTCAGTTGCAATTGTAGGAGAAGGAAACCCCTTTTTCTGAATATCTTCTTCACTCAAAGATGGTGATGTGACTTTAACTTCTTCATTATCTAAAATGGAAGCTTCTTGTACTATTTGATTAGACATCAAAATTTGTGGTGCTTCTACCTCTTCATCCTCTAAAGAAGTAGTTACTTGTATTATTTGATCAGAAATCAAAATTTGCGGCACTTCTACTTCTTCGTCATTTAAAGGATCTGCTGTCTGTTCTGAGCGATCAGAAACTAAAAGTATTGGCACTTCAACTTCTTCAATATCAGTGACTAATACATCAGGTTCTGGATCTGATTCTTCAGCTGTTATATCTGTAACTTCACTCAAACTATCATCAAATTCATCTTCAGGATGTTCAAAGATTAATTCTTGGATCAGTTCCGGAATATGCACATTACTTTCGATCGTGCATTGAAAATCATCTTCAGATTCATAAGGGGCTCTTTTCGGCAAAATATTATAAGATATCCATAGAGAGGATTCTATCCCATAGATTCTTTCTGGTGCATAATATGCTCCTAAGTCTTTTAATAAATTAGGTCGCTTCTTCAAATTTCGTATAGCAGTATTTATGTTATTACCTAGTTGATCCTTTTCTTTTTGAAAATAAGGATGAATAAGGTCGCTCAATTTTCTCAAAGCTTTTTCTATCAAAATAGAATTTATTTTTATTTCATTTTTCATCTCAGAATTATCAATTAAAATCCAACCTTCTTTATTTGCAGTTGCGACTTCTTCAAATATATATTTATTTGTCTTTGCATATTTAGCAATCCAGCCCGGTGCTTTACCTTTAAAATGGACGCGTTCAACATGATATATATGAACAGGATTATATTGAATTTTATAAACTTCTCTATTGATTTGATGCGTGATTGTCGGTTTTCCTTTTTCAGTTTCTGTCCATTTCAATTGTGCTTTTTTTGTATCTTCATCAAAATTTAAATACATAATAGACATCTCCTTTAAAACTGTCTTTTGGTACCACTTTTAAGCATTTCTTTAGCAAATGTCTCTGGATCAAAGCCAGACAGCTTTGTCTCTCCTTCAAACTGACTAGCTAATACTTTTAAACTTTCTGCTGCTCGATTTATAGCAGTATCCACCGTTTGATTATTTGATAACATATAGGCATGCATATTGATATCAATCGTATCTCTAGACAACAGAAAATAAATAAACACTGGATCTATTTGACCTAAACGCACTGCCCTAGACCAACACTGCTCAATTTTTTTGCCGTTATAATCTAAATCAAACAAAAAGACAGCTTTTGCTTGAGTAAGTGTATAACTCTCTGCACCGGTTCTATGAGACAAGATCAACACACTTAATGGATCATCCGGGTCTTGAAATCTTCTTATCAAGTCCCATCTGTACTCCATATTCACTTGACCATCAATATATTCCGCTCTTTTTCCATCGATAATATTATCAAAGTGGATTTTCAAAAACTGAATAGTTGGAATATGTGCTGAAAAAATCAATACCTTTTTATTAGCTTTTAAAAGTTCTTTGATTTTAGTTTCAGCAAATTGTATTTTGGCAGTTGTACTATTACGTGGATTGTAGTTTTCAAATATCCAGGGGCAACTTGCTACTTTCCGTAGTTTATCCATCCAAGCAGTAATTGCGATACTACTGATTTTATAGGTTGTACCTTCATGGATGGCATCAGCTTTCTTTTTCAATTCTCCTTGGTACCATTCACTGAATAATCTTAATTGCTCATCATATAAGAGTCGCTCATCTGTAGACAACTCAATATGTTGTCTTACAACATTCGGTTTTGGTATTTTAATATGAGGAGCAACATCTGGATCGGTTTTTCTTTTGCGTACCATGATACTATCCAAAAGATTCCAAAGGTCTTTCTCATTAGCGAGTTGCGAAGTCATAGAATCTGAATCAAGCACTTTTCTTTTTCCTGATATGCTGAAATGTGCTTTGAAATTATCATAGCCGACTTTTCCACTTGCTGAATAAGGCTTAATTATATCTTTTTGTCTTGAATATAAATCATCAAAAACGGGAGAAAATCCGGTTACCCAACCTAAAAGCCAGTATAGATCGGCTACTCCATTTTCAGCAGGCGTTCCAGTTAAAATATATTTTCGTTTTGACTTAATTCTCAAGATAGCCTTTGTTCTTTGACTGTCTCCATTTTTAATATAATGACCTTCATCTATTGCAGCACTATCATATTGATTATCATAATACTGAGAAAGAGAAGGGATTTTTTTAGAAATAACACTAAAATCACAACGTCTAATTTCTTTGATGTGATTATGTACGTGAATCAGTTCATTATTACAAATATAATTTCCTTTCCTCCATTCTGAAGAACAGACAGGGCAATCTTCTGGTAAATCGCGACTTCCCCACTTCTTTTCTTCATCCGTTTCTTGAAGATGAACAGGTTTATCACTAAAATGGATACGTTCATTACTCCATTTCTCATAGGAAACCAAATGAAATTTAATACCGTTTACTTTTTTCATATCCGAAGGTTTAGTTAGAATGATATAGTCTTTATCTTTAGTAAATCCTAAATATTCGAGTTCCCTGATCCAATCATTCATATTGCGCTGCATCGTTACGATCAAATTGAGTTTGTTCTTTGGATTAGAAGCTATACCAATTAGTGTTGTTAATGTCTTGCCTAATCCTGGATCGAATGCATTAATCAAACGGTCTTTAACATTCATGATTGCAGCAGTTTCAAGCTGATATGGGAACATAAAACGACCATCATTGAAAGGTTTACCAAACATACTTTTGACTCTTTCAAGAGCAATTTTATATTCTCCCGTATGCATCAAATCATTAATTTTAATTAAGTTCTTTTGATACTTTTTAGTTTTACTATTTAATATAGAATCCATTCTGACTAACTCATTCGCATCAATAGGCACATTCCAATCAGTGAGAAGCCCCAATTTTTCTTTTAAATATTGTGTTCGGCTAGTCAGCAAATTGTGCCAAGTAAATGTATGCTTTGGAATAAAATTTATAGCGAGTGCTTCCGAGATATTCAAGTTTTCTTGAATATCATCTGATGAAATAGTTAACCCTTTTGTATTATTCAGTAATTTAATCATAAAAAATCCCCAGACAAGAAATCATCTGGGGAGTCACCTCCTTTAGTATTCTGCTAATTTTTTACTAATACTTTTTTCTTTTTCTTGTTCGACTCGACAACATATGGAATGCGGTGAGGACAAACGAAAATCTTCATCTCATCTTTACCTTCAACACCAAACGATATAGGTTCATTCGGTGAATCAATGTATAAAATAATTTCATCCGAATCTTTATATGAACTCAAAAGATTCGCTGCTTCTTTTACATGTTTATAACTCATTGCGAAAGCTGGCAAAGTTCCTTCATATGAACATCTAAGATCCATATCCAATGTTCCAGGTACAATACAGTGAATTTTCCCAGCGCTTTCCTCAATAATAAGTATTGGAGATGTCGGTGAAAGTAGATTTACTCTGTCACACAGTTTGACTAACTCTAATCGATCAATTAATAATTTTGCCGTTGTTTCTGTTTTGTACAAATGACAAAGGTTAGGGACATTACCTACTAACGGCTTGCATACAGCAGTAGTATAACCAGATCTAAATACAATATACTGATCTTTTGTGATACCGATCTCTAAACCTGCATCTTTAGCGATGACATTACATACTCCTGTAAGAGTGCGCATATCTAGAACTACATTCTCATCAAACCATTCTAGATCCATTGTATTAATTGAAGCATACTTATGACTGTCTGTAGCATGTACAACTAATTTTCCATTTTGGTTTTTGGCAAAATTCAAACCTAACAATATTACTTTCTTAGCATCCATCTGAGCAATTGAAGGTTCTATGACGAAACTTTGCAATGATTTCACTAATTCATTTAATTTACCTTGAGCCCATTTAAATGAAGTTGTTAGTGCTGGAACTGTTAAAATAGGAGCAGTTTCTGGAAGTATTTCTAGCTTTAACTGTGATGTAAAATAATCTCCCCATTTGATATAAAATCCATCTTCTGTTCGCATGAGTTTGATTAAAATTGCATCAGGCAAAGCCTTTACTTTAGTATCTAATTCAGAAATAGAAGTAGCGATCTCAAAATCTTCCTCTATCTCGGCAATAATTTTCTTTTCAACAGAAAGGTCTTCACCATGGAAATATAGTTTTAAAAATTCCCCATCTGTTTTGAGATAAATAAGTTTGTCTGTTTTGCTAGAATTTCTTGCTGACTTAACCAACATTTCAACCAAATTTTTTAATACTCCACTTGAGATCATTAACATATAAACTTCCTCCTTAGATTAATCTCATTCCATATTCCATAAAAATGAACGCAAAAAAGCCCTTATAGTGATGAGCTAAATTAGCAACAATCACCATAAGGGCGTATTTATATAGAATATGTGAAAAGATTATTATGAATAAAAAATTCTCCCTGCGCATGCTTGGAGTGGTAAATAATTAATTAATATATTCATATCTTAATTCCTAAACTAAAAAAAATCAAGTTGGGCAAAAAAGCACAGTTAACTTATCATAACTTTACTTTTTCAAGTAGATTAAAAGCTTTCATAATGTCTTCTTTTGAATATAGCGATTTCAAATAATTTAAATTTAGAATATAGTCATCTATATCCGCAAAAAATTTGATAGATTCTGGTATTATTTCAGCAGGAAGATGTTTACTGAGTAGCCACATTCGAACTCCTTCCGGATCTGTTAAGTCTCTGATTTTTCTCCAAAGATACTCAGACCACAAAACATTCTGTACTAACGTTCTTAAACCTATCGATATTACATTTCCTATTTCATATTCCTTAAGAGATTCTTGAATCTTTTTTTCGATATTTTCTATTGTTATATGCGCTGATGAAATCTTATTTGTTGCTATTGCCTCTTTATAATAATTAGATTTAAGAACGTTATTACTTTCAAATGAGTACTCTTCATACAGAAAATTATCAACAAATTTTCTTGCTTGATTATACGTAGTTATACCTTTTCGACATACAATGAAAGTAACGATATTCCAAAATTCTTGATGCCCTGTATACATTGGTTGCCAATAATATGGGATATCAATTTTTTTATTGACTCTATTTTTCTGAATATATTCATAGATTTCTTCTTCATTTCCAGTAAAATCAATCGGAATATAAAATAAGTAATTTATATTATTCCAATTGCAGTCATCTGTTCTATTAAGAATAGAAAAGTTAGTAACAGAATGTCTTTCATCTAATTCACCTTTTTGATGATACATATAAAATTTAGGGTCAATCATAAGATTCGGAAGTGTTGATTCCTTTGTGTTTACTTCATACTCTCTATCCATAATAAGGGAACCTTCATATGGTATTTTTTGAGGAGTAATATCTTCAACGTTCTCTATCCATGACATTTCTCGTTTCCATATCTTTTTTATTTCTTCAATATCTTCAAGCGAAACGATTTCAATACCTGCTTTAGTTTGGTAATAAAGTACATTTCTAAGAAGAAATATCCTTGCTGCTAAAGTGAAACTTGCTACAGCTAAATCGTCTTTAACTGGCTCAGAGTCCAGTCCTATCCCATCAAACGAAACAGAATCATCTATTAAACTGGCATCTTCAAAAAGCTGGGACTGAATACTAAAATCCTTTTTATTCTTTCTTATTTCTTTAATTCTTTTTTTTCGAATGGGTTCTCTAAATCTTATATCATAACGCATATCTTGCATTAGGTTACGAAGCTCTATAATTGGATCTGCCCATTTTTGCCCTTGGTTACTAAAGTGTTCTAACATGTGGTCTTTGGCTACATACAGACATAAAATACAGCCTGAGCGACTACTGCCACACGACTTTCCTTTATCACTTTTAGTCATTGGACATTCTTCACTGTCTTTGTACAAAGAATATAATTCCCCAAATCTAGTACCCCACGGAAATACACGAATCTTCATCAATGTTCTCCAAAGTAAATCAGTACTTATGTTTTTGATCGGATGACTTTCAAAACGCTTTTTTATTTTACCTACCGCATCATCATATTTTGAAAAAATGAAGGACTTGTCTCTATACTTTTTAAGTTTGTTTGCTCTATTCTGTGACTCATCTACACGTACTCCAGTAAACACCACTATACTACCGTATTGCTTGATTAGAGACCTTTCTATCTTCTCAATTGGGTCGATTTTGAAAGCGTCTGTGCACCATCTGAAGGCGCTTCTAAAATCTGGTAAAACGTTCCCGAATCCTATAACTTTTATAGCAAATTTATTATTTAAAGAAGGATAAACAATTAAAGCTTTCAGACAATTAATATTATGGATTGAAGCATAATTATTAATACCTTCAATCGATTTATGCACAAAAGACTTTAAAAGTGGATTTTCAAGTCCAGTGTCGCTAGATACAATATAGACCGGTCTTAAAAGTAGATCCTTATCAATTTCAGATAATGCTATCATAAGGCATACACACATCAGTGAAGAATCTTTACCAAATGAAGACGGGAATACCCAAGCACTTAAATTACTTACATCGAGGTATTCTTTCTTAAATTGCTCTATGATCAGTCTTATTTCTTGATCAAGCTCATTTACTCTTTTATTGTACACAGGGTTTTCTTCTAACGCAGGTAATTCTATAGGTTCTTTCCATTCACTAAAAAGATCTAATTGCATCTCTTACACTCCTATAAAAAAAGAGAAGATCTATCTAGATCTTCTCTTTTAAAATTATTATTTTATATCTTTTAATTTAGATGGTTGCAAACAATAACAGCAATAGAATAGATCGTCTTGTAATCCTGTTGCCATTCTTGTTTCAGATGAAACATCTAGACCTACAGCAAGCGTACCAATATTCCATTCATACTCATAAAGTTCTTGATGACAATGATTACAATTATAGCGATTTAATGATGAACCTAAATCTTCGTACTCTTCCTTCATAGTATCAAAATCAATGATTACTGTATTAATATATTGATGATCAATTGCCTTGGCTACTCCATGATGAACATGAATAACTGCAATTTGCATATTTATCATTCCTTTATTTTAATTTATAATTAAAATTTTCCAAAAAACTTCTTATGATCATATACATACTGAAAAAAGAGGCTGAACAATGATTATCATTCAGTCTCCAGTCGTTACATGATTTACATAAGTGAAAGTTGGCCGCTCTGATCCATTGTTAAAACCTGTTCAGGAACTCCTTTTGTTCTATTTGGTGTGAGAATCGATTTCATAAGAACTCTTGCTATTTCATTTGCAAAAATTCGGAAAACTCTTCCACAAGCAGACTGACCAATCTGTTCATACACTCTCCAAATCGGTGTTGATGTCACAAACTCAAACCAATCAGGAATTAGAAATATTTTTCTTAACTCACTTACAGTTAAGAACCTCCAACTTTTTTTATCATTATTGAGTACATAGCTATTACTAGCACTATGTGATCGATAACGTTTAGGGATACATTGCATCAAATTAGCATCTCCATCTAAAAAAGTTAAGCTCGTTGAACGATTAGCCCATGAGTTATTTTTTTCTACTTTTGAGTTAAAAGACTCATTCCAAGCTTCTAACGATTTCCATTCAAAAAATGTACTTGTCGGATCTAAGTAGTCTTTCAATTTCTTTCTCTTGATTTTCTCTGGAGGAGTAGGAATTTTGAAATTGTACATAGCTTCTTGAGAAGAAAAGGCTACAGCATAACCTCTATCTCTTTTAGCGATAGATCCAAAATCATGACTTTCTAAATGGATAGGACCTATCCAGTAAGGATAATTAGGCTTTAGCAAGTCCTGTAGATCGGTATAAGCTCTTGATTTGTAGTACCCTGGTACATTCTCAAAAAATATAATTTCAGGCTCTGAGGCGACAAGTATCTTTGCTGCTGCGGACGAAATATTATCAAACATATCCTGATTTCGATCACCTAAGCTTGTATGATTATTACAAGGCAGTGTAACCAGTGCAACATCTGATTTCACTACTAAATTACAATCTCGAATATCGGCTTGAGTCACTAAGGAATTCGGAAAGTTGTACTTTAAGTTTTCAGCAGAATCGGTTTCTACCTCGATTTCCTGCATACTTGAAAAGGCTCCCGTGTCTACAAAGTGACTTGTTCCAATCCCTGCTCCAGCTGCAAGACTCAGCAGTTTAAATCGCTGATCGCGAGGAGTATAGATCGTTTCTGTTTTGCGTATATCGTAATTTAATGGAGAAACAACAATTTTTGAATAGTCGTCATATACATATACACGTAACTCAACTTTGTCTTCAATCGCTATGATAGATGTATAACAATCTCTAGCAGTATCAATCAAAGGTCGCTCTTCACCATTTGTTTTATTTTTTCTAGAAGATACATGAACCATAAAAGAGTCGTGGCTAAAATTCTTATTCTGGATGGTAATCTCCTTATTCCCCTTATCCACATGGACAAATAATTGTTCCCCTGGTTTGAATTTTGCAGATTCGCAAGGCAAATTTTGAATAAACAAACGGGGCTGTTCTTTCTTCTTACTTATCGTATAAATTTTCTGTAATACCAATCTAGCTTTTTCTACTACTTCCATAACAAACACTCCACTTCTATCAAATTAATTACACTGAATGCAAATTGGATAAATACATGTTACTATTTCGATACACAAAAATATTGAGGAGTTGAACTTATGGATCATTCAAATCGTCAAATAAAAATATTAAATGAAGAATTACTCTTTGCTTATCCTGATATCGAATTTAAGCTTCATACTGATCAGTCCGGTAGATCTATTATCCGATGGCAACAAGGTCCAGAAATAGATCAGGTCTATGACACTGTTCTTAAAATTGGTTTTTTGAAAGAAGATCTATTCTGTTGTAAATTAGTTCTTCATTAAAAGAAGGAGTTGCATTAAAAATGCAACCCCTTTTGTACACACATTCTTACTTTTTTTGAATTCTCATGAAATGCATATATAATCGATCAACCTCTTGACTTAATTTAAGAACTTCCGAGTCCAGAAGTCCTTTTTCCATAGCAAGTGCTACCATCTTTTTTCTTTTTTGTTCAAGTTTAACTGCAATCCGTTTACTCTCTTTGTCCGAAAACGTTTGTTTCTTTTTGGCTATTAAAGTCATACTAATCCTCCTAAATTGGTTTTAGGGCAAAAAAAATACACGCCCTTTCCAGAAACCAATTCCATAAGGAATACAATAAATTGGTCACTCGAAAGAAAGTGTATTTAAGAAAAAAAATTCTCCTGTAGCGCATGCATGGAGTAAATAAAGTGAAATAATAAACTTATAGTATCATTTTATTGTAGATTTGTATATTGTTCTGACCTTGATGATAACAGCTATTAAAATATTCTTTGCTTCCTGTGCTTTAGGACTTGGAAATTATTATAAAAACTCTCAAAGATAATTAAGAAAACCATACATTGTTTTGTATGGTTTTCTTAATTTTTTAATTATGCATAGATAACTTAATAACAATCATTAGACCATTGTCTTGATCAGTTTTTAGAATAAATGCTTTTACATTAGTAAGCGAATTTTTTCCTTTTTTCAAAGTCCATACACCATATTCGATAGTACTTTGATAAGGATCAAAATTAATAATTGTTCGTAATGTTCTAACTACATCAAACATTGAATCTTCTCCTAATTCTTCCTGAAGAGTACTGGTTACTGCTAACGGAATAGTAAAATCGAATCGGTGCGCTAATTCTGAAATATCAATTAATGAACTGCCCTCAAACATACGTCGAGTATCTAGATTTTCTTGCATATATATTCGACTCCTTATTTTAAAATTTCTAAAACCAATCCATGATCTTTAAATTGTTTATTTTTGTATATACAAGCAATGACCACATAAACAAAATCAAAATAGCAAGCGCAACAATGATAGATCAGTACTCCTATAAAGAATACTTGATAAATATCGTTGGTTAAAATGACTCCTACACTTAAAACAAAACCTATACTCACAAAAGGAGCCAGAGCAAATGTACAAAGTTCTTTTCTGTTCATTATTCCAAGTGGAGTGCAAGTGGCATTTAACCGTTTAAAAGATATGATACTTTTTAATGCAATCAACTTACCCGCTATAAAATGTAGATACTCATGGGGATATCTTAATAGAAAACATGCCATAATCAACAAGACTGGATAGTACTGATTTTCTTGATATAAATCTAAAATACTGCTTAAAAGATAAAAGCTACATAATACTGTGAAGAATACAGCTAACACCTTGAAAATTCCAGAATCTGTTTTGTATTTCATTATTTTCTCCTTAAAAAAGCAGGCAACTTTTAAATAAGTTGTCTGCTCTTCATGTAATTTAATTCATATTTATTTGCATACTAAGTCGTTGGATTTCATTAATATTTTTACAATTTATAATTTGCTCTAATAATTTCACTCTGGTTTCACCATTAAGTCTGATCAACACTAAAGATGTCTCTTTACCATCTACTACTAGATCTACTTGCCACGTAGAACTATAACACAAAATTTGAGAAAGAATATTAAGTGAGATCACATTGATTTTTTGCGTTTCTTCATTCAAATTGTTTCTTTCATCTCCGCAGCCATAATAGCATTGGTTCATAATATGTTCTCCCCATGAATCATGCTGATAATGAACATACACATTCTCCATATAACAATGATCACAATTGCCTACCATTCGTTCTTTCTCTTCACAAGATTTCTCATCGGAACAGCCATAATAACATTTTTCTAAATAATCGTGTTCGTGATCCGGATCAAACTCTAACATCACTAAAATGTTTTTATGATTACAATAATCGCAATCACCAATCTTCGTGTGTAATTCTTTATTTACCATAGTCATATTCATTCTCCATCTTCAAACAATAATGTGCCATTCAAAAACTTTTCATACCGCTCTGTATAACCCGGTATAGCATTACCAAGTTTATCCTGATAGTGATTAACATAGGTGAGCTGCAACGGCAAATAACCGGAAAGAATGTTACCTACCACATTCATGAATTCCATATAGCTATCTTGATCCTGATTTTCTTGGTCTTCGTATGCATTATATAATTCGCTAATAGAAGATTTAATTTGTTCCGCGTCCATTTCAAGAAAAATCAAAATCATATTATCAATGCGAATAGCTTTACATTTTTCTTTAAAAAACTCTTTATTGATCTGCTCTTGGATATAAGCATTTAGCAAATCATAATAATTGGAACCCTCTTGATATTGTTTTTCATAAAAAGTAGAGTTGTGCTCAAGTACAAATTGAATTAACTGCTGGATTTCTTCTATTTTTAATTCTTTTAACTGGGTAGCTAACGTTATACCTGCAAATATTGAAGAATTGACGACTCCCTGTAAAAATAATGGTATTTCCTCATTTAATTTGGCTAATACTTCGCTCGGTTTTGTTTTCATTTTATTTGCTCCTTTTTTGGTTTTTTAGGCAAAAAAATAACGCCTAACCAGAAGCAACAATTAAATGTACACAAGGTACAATTACAAATTGTTACGCCTGGTTAAGCGTGATTGATAAAGAGAGGTCTCGTAGTCGCATGACTTGAGAATGATAAATAAAATGTATACATCTATCATAACAGAAAATTTTAATGGGGTTAATTATTCTATTCATAAGAAAATGACCTCAATTCTTATATAAAGAATTGAGGTCATTTTTTAATTTTGGATCGTTTGTTTACCCCAGCTTAAATATTTCCGTCCCTTATCATCCTTTTCCATCATCATCAATTGATCTAGCAGGTTTGTATCAATATCAAACTCTTCATACAAATCATCATCATCTTGAATTTCTAATGTTTTCACAAATTTATTGATAGCTTCTTTACTAATTAATAAAGCTAACAGATTTTGTTCAATGGTTCGATTGTACGTGACTCTATGAATTTCTTTTGGATCTGTATTTGTATAGCGAATGAAGCGAAAGCAGTACTGATCCATTTTAGGCATGTTCCATTGCAACGATTCAATAATAATTTTGTTGCAGGAAGGAATATTAACACTTGATTTTAAACTTTGCTGTGTACTTATTAAAATACCATTCCTAGTATCTTGGAACTCTCTAATCATCCGAAGACGTAGTTTAAAATCCACTTCACCGGTAATAAGAAAAATAGGACGGCTCGGGAATTTATTTTTCAGATGTCTATAATATTCATGAGCAGACTTTTTATATACCGTCCCGATCGCTACTTGCTCATCAAAGCGATCTACTAATCCCATGATATGAATCATCTTCGTTGGAAGAAGTGTACTCGTATACTCTTTAAATAAATGAGGAGTCGATGAGCTTTCAATTAGCAAATTAATTTGTCTTATAATTTTAAGAATTGAATCTTTACGTGCATTATCGGTACTTTTAAAGTAATGAAGTAAAGCATTAAACTCTTCCATAATCTTAGTGTATACTTCTTCTTCGAACACACTTTGATTTACAGAATGATTAATATAATCATAATTCTTGATACCTACTATTTCTTTGTATTCTCTTGTAATTGTCGTCTTTGCGATTAAATCTGATAATGCAGATGAATTATATATATTTTGACTATTTTTTGTTAATCCAAAAACAGTAACTTTTTTAGGACTAAAGTATTGTTTGAACATTTCTAGTCCTTTTTTGTATGGAGGAAATGGTTTGAAATAGCTTTTTTCTTTTTTCTCAACTAATTTTCCTTCTTTATTTATTTCATAACTAACTTTGTTCTCATTCAACATATTTACAGAATTATTATAGAGTAATTCTAATTGAGGAAATAATTCTGCAATATGATTTCTTGTTGAAGTTCCTGTAGTCAGCAATTTGAATTTTGCACGTCTGAAACAATTTAATACGGCTTGAGTCCGTAAAGAATTTAAATTAGAAATTTCGTCTGATTCATCAACCACTAAAGCGACTTTATTTCCTGATTTTTTAATATTTCTCTTCAATCGGTAATGAATTTTTTGCAATCGTTCAAATGACAATAATACGATTTGTCCTGGACGAATACGTTCAATATCACTGAATGAAGATATTGTTATGAAATCTTCCTGATAAGAATCTAGAATAACCTCCCATGTTAGATGGATGGCCATAGCTGTACTCACAATAAACACATTATTAACTTTAGAAGCTCTAAGCAGATACCTGTACCATGCAATAGCTGCCAACGATTTGCCAGAGCCTTGAGTCCAACTAAGCTGTGCATAACGTTTTTGTATCACTAAACCAACATCTAATTTCTGCTTATCATTGAGTTTGATCGTCTGGTTATTTAATGTATCACAAAATTCTATATTATCTAAAAACTGATCAATCTCCATATCTCTATCCATCTGGCTATATGCTTTTGATTGTAATCTATAGCTGTTCGTTTTTTGATCTATCAGTTTTTTATATTTCTTATCTTCAAATGGATAGGAATGCTTAATGATTAAATCATTAATAGAAATACGTTTTGTTATCTCCATCATTTCAAGTCTTTGACGAGCAGCATAACTATAAGCTTTATAATAAAGCTCATGTTTATTTTTTACTAAATTGATTTCATCTTTCTCGATAATATGTTGATTTGATAATATTGTTCTAAGATCATTAATTACTTTCTTTGGAGTTAATTTAGTATATTCCCATTCACTGGCTGTCATTGATTCAGGTTTGGATTGTACAGATAATTGATTAACTTTGTATAAGGCAATGGGATAATGCTTTGTTAATTTGGGATTTCGTTTAATATCAAATAATAGTTTTTTAATTATATTCTGATTTTTTACATCGTTATCATTCGTCACCTTAGATTCAAAAAGTATTTGATGTCTATTCTCATATCTTTGCTTTCGAATAGGATCTATATAGTCTTCATACAACATATTAGCTAATAGATTTGAATCCCATGTAGTGCTGATCTTGTTAAATGAATAATCACAATGATCCATGTGCTCGCTTCTTTTATGAAAAACCATTAATTTTGTAGCAAAAGACACCACTCCATATGATTTGAAACAATCTTTCGGCAGTTCAAATTGAAATGCAAATGAATACATTTCATTCATTTTTTTAATAATACCACCATCATGAAAATCATCACTCATAAAACTGCTAGGTACTATTAAAGCTAGTAGTCCACCAGGATATAATAATTCATGTGCTTTTCTACAATAATAATTCTGACTATATTCCTTATTTTCATGAGTCCCCCATTGTAAATTAAATGGGGGATTACCTAGGATAATATCAAATTTCAACTTGGGCTCATAGGTTCGGATATCTTCATTATTAATATGGGCTTCGGGGTACAAATACTTCGCTACTTTATAGGATGCTAAATCGATTTCGTTTCCATATAGATTTGCTTCATGTGGCATATGGTTAAAAAAGTTCCCCATTCCACAAGTTAAGTCTGCAATTAATTCATGAGATTGTGGTTGAAGTATTTTAGAAAGTAGATCGCAGATCGAATAGGGTGTAAAGAATTGACCTTGCTCAATTTCTTTTTTTGCCTCAGAGTATTCATGATAATTATAAAAGTTTTTAAATTTAAGACCATGCAGACCACCAATTCCTGTATAGGCTTGGTAGATGTCTTCATGCGTAATATTTTGATTATCTTTGGAATCTATAATCCCTAGGATTTTAGCGTTAATCTCTTCTCTTTTAGCTGTAGGTATAGATTCATTTGAACTTTGATATTTCATATCAAACACCACTGTTTACTAAAACAGATTCTGAATACTTTAAAAAAGTTTTGGCAAATTCTATTGCTGAAGCATTTGAATCAAATTTTAACTGGATGCTATTATTTTTGAAAAATTTAATTTCACGTATTTTTGTCATACTCTCAAAAATAAATGGTTCAAACCAGTCGTCTCTTGAGTTGTTAAACCGGAAGGCATCTAGTTCTTTTCTTAAAGTGACACTTTTGCTTTCAAAGTATTCTAGTGCATAAAAAAGTTCTTTCAATGTTCTGTCTGATTTTAGATTCCAGAAACCAACTTTAAAAATAGCTGGCTCAAAAGCTATGAAAGATTTAATTCGAATATTTATATTTTTCACATTCACATGTGGAAGATATATGTTTTTCTCAATATTTTTTTTGATTTCTAAGTATGCTTTTTCTTTAAAATCAAACCCACCTAACCTTGCAATAATATCATCTACAATCTCTACATAATCAATCTTCTTGAACCCTTCAGCATCAAACGGGAATATAGTTACATTATATTTGGATTCGAAATGCTTTTTAATATCGTTAGCAAATTTAATAATCATTCCTTTTTTTCCGGACTCTAACTGCTTTACTAATTCCCAATTATTATAATATTGATTTTTGAATGGGTTTAAATCTAGTAAGGTTAGTACAGAATCAACTGATTCGGTAGCTCGTATACATTCATTTTCAAGTCCTTTACAGATTGTTTGATCCTCGGCATCAATAAATTCTAGAATATCAATTTTTACCTCTTCAAATTTGCTTAATAAATTCATATTATTCTCTCCCATATAAAAACCCGATATAAAAGGTTCACAAAATATTGTGAAGTGACTTTTAATACCGGGTCATCATTTTATTTTAAATTTCACTTTTGTACAGAGTTACGAGCCTTCTATATTATTCAGATTGATATTATAAAAGCCACACCGCATCTGAATTAAACGATTTAATTCTTTATCTTTCAAATGAGTGATCGACTCTTTAGATTGAGATAAAAATACGAATTCAACTTTATTTTGTGATTTTCGTAGTTCTTTTTTTAATCGCATCGATACTAAATCATCAACATCATTTAATGTCTCCAGCATATAGGTTTCTACATTGTCTGGGACATCAAAATTGGCTGACAACATTAAACGATATAAAACGATTAAATTATCATTGTTATTTTCTATATCTAACGTTGTATAAGCATATCCGTATTCTAATTCGGCTTCCATAATTTCTCCTTTACATAAAGAAACCCTGATCCACTTTCTCGACCAGGGTTCACTTTGTTCTTTTAGATAATGCTTAACAATTCACTCTCATTTATTAATCGAATGCCTAAACCTTCAGCCTTTGTTTTTTTAGAACCTGCCTTTTCACCAAAAATCAGAAAATCAGTATTTTTAGATACTCCAGATCCTACTTTTGCTCCAAGTTCTTGTAGCTTCAAAGTAACATCGTCTCTTTTCATCGTTTCGAATGTTCCTGTTATAACAACTGTCTTGCCATTAAATATGTTATCAGTGGCAAGAGATTGATCCACTTTAACAGGATTCTCCGGGTTACAAAAATCAAGAAGACGGCTAACAATAGTTGTATATTTCTCATTACCGAAATATGCTTGAATGCTTATGGCCACAATCTCTCCAATGTCCGGCAACCTTGTTAATTCCTCTTTAGTAGCACTTTGCAGACGTTCTATACTGCCAAAAGCATCTGCTAGAATTTTCGAAGAGTTACTCCCTACATTAGGAATACTGATAGCGCGAATAAACCGAGCTAAAGATGCTGATTTACTCTTTTCAATCGCATTCAAGAGTTTTGCAGCTTTTTTAATTTGGAAACTTGGCAATCCTACTAAGTTATTAGCATCAAGACGATACAAATCACTAGGGTCTTTGATAAGTTTATGATCAAATAGTAATTTAGCTGTACTCTCGCTTAATCCCTCAATATCCATAGCTTCTTTACTAGAAAAATGAGTAATCCATCCAATCTGCTGTGGCTCACAATTCCATGTATTAGTACAAAATAGATGTGCTCCGTTTTTAACTAGCTCGCGCTGGCAAGAAGGACAATATTGCGGTGGAATTACTTGTTCACCTATAGCATCAGGATCTTCCATACCTAAAATTTCAGGTATAACGTCATTCGAACGACGCACGATGATATCTTTTCCTAACGCATAGCGTAATCCTTTACGCTCAATATCACTGTTATTGTTTAGTGTACAGCTAGAAACTGTCACACCCCCAATTTCCACCGGTTCTAAGCAGGCTACAGGAGTAATCTTGCCTGTTCTACCAACTTCCCAAGTAATCGAATTTAGAGAAGTTACTGCCTCTTCTGCTTCGAACTTATATGCAATTGCCCACTTAGGATATTTCGAAGTGTACCCTAAAACAGATCTTGTTTTCAGGTCACATACTTTAATGACAGCACCATCAATCAAATAATCCAGTTCTGGACGATTCAGCTTGATCGATTCAAGTTCTTCCATAATATCCTCTATCGTAGAATGATATTGGACATACGGATTTACTTTGAATCGGTTTAGCTTTAGAAAATCGAAGACTTCACTATGTTGAGTGTGATTTAAATCCGGGCTATAACCTATATTGTAGATATATGCATCTAATTTTCGTTCAGCTGTCACTTGAGGATTCAAATTTCGAATCGCACCGGCTACAGCATTCCGAGCATTTTTAAGCGGTTCTATAGCTGTTTCATTATACTTTTTCAGTGTGGAAAGTTTCATAATACCTTCACCTTGAACTTCAACTAATCCCATATACGGAATTTCAAGGGGGATAGAAGAAATGGTCTTAACTTGAGCAAGAACACCTTCTCCCGTAATTCCATTTCCACGCGTTGCTGCCTGAACCAAAACTCCATTATTGTACGTTAAATTTAATGTTAAACCATCAAATTTTAGTTCAACAACATAGCTAGGATCTGGAAGAGGAAAATTGGGATGAACCGCATTATGAGCTTGAATGGCTTTTTTCACTTGAGCTTCCCATGTCTTCAAGTCTGCAATAGAGTTTGCTTTTTCTAGACTCCATAGATGACTACGATGTTCATGTTCTTGGAAACCAGGTAAGATATTGCCTCCAACACGCTGTGTAGGTGAAGCGGGCAAAATCATTCCGGTTTCCTTCTCAAGATCTCTTAACAAATCCATCAAATAATCAAAATCAATATCAGAGATAATCGGATTGTCTAAGGTGTAGTACAAATGGCAATGCTTGTTGATCTCTCTTACAAGGTTCCGCATCTCTGTTTGCTTTTCTTGAATGGTTAAATCTTGCATGTTTGTCATGGTAAATCTCCTTTTTTATTGGTTTTAGGCGCAAAAAAATGCACGCACCTTTTCAATGACCAATTTATTACACACGGTCACTCAAAAGATGAGTGCATATAAGCTTCATAAATAAGATAACACAAGTACTCAAGAGATTGGCTTGAGTACTTGTACACCTTTATTTTGAAGCAGATTTCATTTCTTTCTTTTTCGCAATAAACTCTTTGGTTTCTTTATCACTTAATTCTTGATTTACATCAGGAATCTTTGAGACTAATGCTCCATTAGTGATATCAGTAAGATGATCTGAAAGATAAAACAAATGTTCACGTTCGTATTTATTCATTCCATACATCTCCTTCTTGAAAATATACTTTTGTTAATTGGAGAGCTGCTTGTTCATCAATAACCATTCGCCCTCTAGCATTAATCGATTCAGCATTTAAAACTTTCATGTAATGTTCGATAAGATTCGTTTTTGCATTAAATGCAACATATCCCTCAAACCCGTAATCGATGCTTTTTTTGCAAGCTATAGCAAACAGATGAGCACCGACACCGGAATAGATTCTCGAACCCACGTTAGTAGGTGCGCTTTCGACAAGATGGATCTCAACATAACCTTCCATCTTTTCAAAAGCAATTAAACCTTCAATAATCGAAGAACCTTCAACTGTCAGTTTTAATAATTGAATGTTATGTTTTTGATAAAGACTTTGCCAATCAAAATTCCAATCTTCTAACTGAACTAAAGATACATCCTTTGCCGTGACTTTAGAAACTTCTGTTTCACATACTTCTCCAGTTTCAATCTTAATTAAGCAAGGAGTAAGATGATCAATAACAATATCTAGTGCAAATAGACCATTGGCTTCTTTCATTTCTACCTCCATTATAACAATAATATTCATTGAAAGCACAAAAAAAGCCAGACGATCCGATTCTAAATAGAACAAAAGAACATAGTTCTTTGTTAAATTCCCTAGGGGATAATAGAATCGATAGTCGCCTGACTTTCGAGTGTTAAAGATTAATGTAATAGTATTTATTTATCATACACAAAAAATCTGTTGGGTACAACTTATCATAAATTGATGTTTAAAAGATCCATTTGTGTTCTCATTCCTCGTTTATTAATATTCATTTTAAATTGTTCTAAGGGTATATGATCCAAAGTAGGAATATCACATTCCAATAAAGCTAACTTTTTACTCAATACTGTTAATTCCTTTTCTTTAGTAAAGTTTTTAGCATACCGCTTTAACTTTTCCGGGAAATTTTCAAGATTTGAAAGAATGTTTTCTACCCCTCCATATTCTTTCAATAAAAGAGGAGCTGCTTTCTCTCCAACTCCTTTCGTTCCTGGTATATTATCTCCGGCTTCTCCACAAATAGCTTTATAATCAGCATATAAACCACATTCAAAACCATGCTTCTCGAAAAACTTTGTATGAGTCATTTCTGAGTTATCACGAATCACTTGAATTACATCTTTTTCTAACAACTGATATAAATCCTTGTCATTGCTTAAAATAACTACTTTCCCTTTATCTTCTTTGATCCACCTCTTCGTAATATATCCAATCACATCGTCTGCTTCCATTGCTGGAGACTCTACAACTTTAATATTCATTTCATGGAGTAATTTGCGTGCAGTCGATAGTTGTTCTGTTAAAGCATCTGGCTTCTCTTTATCATCCCGATTAGCTTTGTATCCAGGATAGAGTTTTCGACGAAACGTTTCAGAACGAGCTACGTCCATTGCAAATACTAAGTGAGTCGGCATATATTTTCTAATCATAGAAATCAATCTGTTCAAAAAGGGTTTAATTGCGCTTGTATACAATCCTTGACTGGATTTTATAAGTTCTGATCCTTCCCTAGCAGCCATTGCATAATAGCATGTAGTGACTAAATTATTAAAATCAATGATTAACAAACGTTCTTGGAATGTAGGTTCTTCTATTTCCTTATATTCTACAGGAGTTGCCATTGATTTTATTTCTACCAAAGGGTTTTTAGAAAAACTCGATACAGTGGTATGAAATTCGATGACCGAATCGTTAGGTTGTTGGTCTGAAATAAGTACTTTGGTTACATCAATAACATTATTGTTCCGTATTTGTATAGAATTTAACTCGTTAATAATCGCAATAAGAGACTGTCGAATATTATTTTTTTGAAATACTTTTGAAAGAATATTGTCTTTCCATATACATGTTTGTGGATTACTATTTTGATTGTTTGAAGTGATCGTATCTTCAAATTCTAACGTTAAATACATATTGTGAATAGCTATGGTTTTTAACACACTCATCTTAGGTATTCGATCAAGCAAGCTACTCAAGCTCGTGATCGTGCTGGAAATAGTACCGTTTTTTGAAAGTGCTACCTTTACTTTATTCATCTTATTCGCTCCTATTCTTTTATTTTTGGACAAAAAAAATCGCATCCAAATTAAAAGAACCAATAACGCTCACTAGTAGACATACTAGGTTTGGTCGTTTTAATTTAAACGCGATTTGTGAAAAAAATTCAGGTTGTCGCATGACACCGAAATAGGAATAATATTGAAATTTATAAAACAAAGATTATCATACCCTTGAAATTTTGTCTATTTAAAAAAATGAAAGTTTTTCCAAACCTAGATATACTAGCATTATCAACAATTATTGGAGGTTTAACTATGAGAGCTTTATGTTCATCTCTATTACAATTAATTAAAAATGTAATATTAATCGCTGTTTTTGCCTATCCGATTACTTTTATTATTCAACTTCTAGTAGGTAATTCTTTATTTTCAAGTTATAACTTATTATTGATCCACTATGTTCAACACTACGGGAGCTGGCTCATTCTCTTTACTGCGACTCTTATAATCGCTCATAGTAATGAGAATCAAATAGCATTGATGGAAAAAATTCGAGAGAATCATTACCTTTTAGAGGTGCAACGTTGGGCAGCTACCTCGTTCATCTCCCCTACACATTTATATTATCTATTCTCTCCACCTACTGCTGTTACTTCAGATCAGAAGAGTAATGCTTATGATCCTTTCTATATCAAAGTGGTTAATGATTTTAGAGATCGGGTGTATTCCCATATCATTCCTTCACATACGATCCCGCTGCATAAGCCCAATATGATTCAAATTATTGGAAAACCTATGACAACCTATCTCTTTAAGCATATACTAAATATTGTACTCGTTATTTCAGTAATTATTTTTTGGAATATTCCATATTTGTCTTCATGGTATAACCTAATTCTATTTTTTATAATTTATCCTACATTAAAAATGACTGATTTTATAATTGCATTTTGTTATATCCAACCTACCTCCGTTTATAAAAAAATAGAAAACCAATTTCATACAACCGAACCTTATATAAGTTGGAATCAGCTAGATTCTAATAGTGACTTTGGACAAACGATCTTATTTTCTTGGAAAGCTGATTCTGACAAAAGACAACGTGATCATAATCAATTACATTCGCTTTCCCAGCATAAAATTGATTATAATAGTCCAGGTATTTCTTGTTATCCTTATCCTGAAAAAGAACATTCTTATTTTGAATCTAAAGAGAATTCTTATTCTAACTTCAATGAGATTATAGCTATGCCGGTCATTTCTAATCATAAGAATAATGTTATTCCTTTTACTAAGAGGAATAAGAAAATATAATTACTGATTTAATGCTATAGGAGAGCTCGCTATGCATATATGGATGAGAGATAATTACAAAATCATTCCTATTGAACATCATCATGGACTATACAAGTTTGAGGTTGTCCAAAATAATGAAGTTATTGCTGTCATAAGCCCAGCTACCCTCATACAACAAAAGCAAGTCATTACTGCTTTAGATGAAGGTGAAGATATTCATGGTTGGGATGACTGTACAGGTAATACAATCTATGTGTATTAACACAAAAAAGACTGAAGCTATAGAGGAATATCTCTATAAGCTTCAGTCTTTTGGTTTAAGGCGTAATAAATAATATTTGAGTGCCATCTGGATAGTCTTGGATTCTACGACCTAACCAAGCTCCAGAGCCTCTATTATCAGATGGATGTACATATTTAATATCTGCTCCATGACCACCTTCTACACATACAGCTGGAGGAAATTCATCTCGATCAAATCCTTTTTTGATAGGAGTATTTCTCAAAGAATTTTCCCTTCGTCGATCTGCCCCATCGCGGTCAATTGTACAAATAGAAGGTTGTCCATTTTCTATCGCTTCTTTCATATGCTGTACCGTTTCAGGATACCTTTTAAAAGGTATCTTAATCTGGATAACATCTGTAGTATGGACATAAATAGGGATATGATTAACTTTTTTTGATTTTCCAATATCATATTTGTTCCAAGCTATTGCTAGAGCAATCAAAATTACACACAGTATTACCTTTTTCACTATTGTTCCTCCTTACAACCCTTTAATAAACAATAAAAATCGAATAATTGAGAACAACATAAATCCTATCCCAATCAATTTACTTATCAATCTTTTTATTTTAAAAAGTACTATACCTACGATTATTATCGCTATAATTAAAATCCAATTCGTCAATATAAAATCTTCCATGTTATAAGCTCCTTCTTCATAAAAAAAACGAAGGTATCTCGATGAGATCACTCCGTTTTTAAATGACTATAATTATTTTTAACCTATATAAGGTAAAGATATTACTTTTCGATCATCTGTAAGAATATCAATTTCTATAGGTAAAACTCCATTTAAAAGACTATCATCTAATCCTTTTCCATCTTCAGGATTCCAGCACCAGAGTACTACCTCAATGTCCTCTTTAATACAAAGAGTAACCATATTTTGAAGGTGCTGAAATACAATCACATTTTTACCTTGTTTTTTAGTTTTATCTACAAATGCATCTGTATCAATAGCAATAGCTAACTTTTTAATCTGCATCCTTTTCGCTAATGGAATTAGGTCTTGATAATTTCCTGCGCCTGGCAAACCAAAAACTAGCTGATTTGTGTAATTGGCTGTAATAGTTGATTTATGTTCTCCTTCAGTTACTATGGCAACAGAAGTATCGAAATAATGACTTAATTCATCACCAGGTTTCCATAATTTTAAAAGCTTAGAAGGAACCGTGACATTAATAACAGCACCTGAAGGAGCTCCACCTATACGTAAGCGGTCTCTCGAATAAACGGTACTATTCTTAATTTCATCAGGAGAAGTCGGATCAGATGAAAACCAAACGTATTTTGCTTTTCCGTCTGTTCTTCCAGTTGCTACGCGTAAACGCACAATCAATCCTAGCTCATTGCGGACTGGAAGATAATATTTCCCTTGCATCCCTATGATCCAATACCAATCATCTTCATTAGCCGGATCACCATTTACTTTTAATGCTTTACTAAAACCAGGTATACGATCTAGATTGTAACCTTCTTCAAGCAATGTTCTTACAATTTGATTTGCTTGTTCGACACTAGTAGGTACAGATCGTAATCCAAAAGCTTGAATTTCGCTATCTGAGTATTTTCGACGTTTTCTCCACTCTTTGACATGATCTTCTAGTAAAGGACATAGAGATAAATATCGACGATAGACTTTATTACAAATTTCATCAGGTTGAGCAGGTACTTCATCCATCACTGCTCTTTGTTTAGGTACAATCTGTACTGAATCATTTTTGATGACTTTACCATTTTCAAATTTTACCGGAATCCCATAAATTTCTGCTAAGCCTATTACAGAATCTTTAAAGTATTCTTTTTCTGCTGACCCGTAGGTGTGCCAGCTATAGAAACTAATCGCATTATTACCACGACAACCACAACCGCCTCCACCAAAGCATTTAAACAATCCTTTAGAAAGACTGATCATCGTATCAGGTGTTTTTTCAAAGCCATGATTTGGATTTGGACAAAAAAGTGCGTAATTGTTTCCTGATCTTCTCAATGTATGCCCTAAGCGTTCGGCTACATCATCAAGACTAATATTAGATAGCATATTGATTGTTTCTTTTGAGATAAAATTAGCTGTATCATTCATATTCATCGTCCTCTCAATAGTCTTTAGAACAAAAAAACACTTGCCCTTTCCAACGACTATTATTTCTGCAAGGATTGCAAAAATCAGTAGTCACTCGAAAAGATAAGTGTTTTGAAAAAGAAATTCCCATAAGCGCTTGCTAGGGAGTGGGTGAATCTTTAAAATGTATAATATTATTGTATCATATTTTAAAAAAAGCTCAACTTGAATATATTGTTTTATAGGAGTGAATAAATACTTGAATAGGTTTAAACAATTCAAATGGTCCGATGCGTCTGTAGATAAAATAATCGCTCGCATCCAGTATACTTTATTAACATTGCAGGACTTATCAGCTGCTACATATGATATAAACGTTCAACATAAACATCTTCCTACATCAAAAGAAATTGAATCTTTATTTGATATGAATTGGAGTACCTTTATAAAGACCTATATTCCGAAACCATCAGCCGGAGACATAGAAGCTTTCCTTTTGCCAAATTTAGTATATGAATTAAAACGGCTAGATTCAAACAACTGTGATTATTACCAGCGCTATAGAAACAAAGAACAGCCAGCATTGAACTACCTTATTTACATGTTAGATATGGATTGGAACCAAATATTAAAAGAATGTGAACGCATCAAAATTAAATTGAATATACCCCCCAACACAAAAAAATGGACAAATGAAACGATGATTGATCATGTTTTACAACTGCACGCAAAAGGTATACGTTTAACGATGAATAACTTGATTGATTCTGGTCTATCTCAAGCTCATGTTAAAATACACTTCCGTACTCTCAATAGATTGATTACAGCTGCTAATCTCAAACCATCCAGAGTATATCCCAATAAATAAGGATCAAATGAGATGGCAGTTCTAGATTCTCATTTGATCCTTATTCTAATTATTTAGATATTTTAGGTATCTTTTCATTTCTCGGTTTAGAACTTCTAATCCCCTAGCCACTTGATTTTCTGGATCTAATTGAAAATCAGTATAAAGATCATAACCTCCTAAATCTACTTTCATTAATTTTTTTGTTTTTTGATCCCAGAATATATGTTCCAATTTAAAATCCCAATCTTCTACGTTTCTTTCAGCCGCTAACTTAACAGCTTCGCTATATTGTTCTCTTATTGATTGCAGTTCACCCTTACTTATCTTTTGTTTTTTTAATAAACCATTTAAAGCTTCTCCAGATGCTTTTTCTATGATAATAACCTGTTTATCAATGTACGCGTACATATCAGGATAATAAGGTATACCTGATAATGCTTCGTGAATTTTAATATCATGTCCATTTTTACTACGATCAGTAAAGAGTTTGATTGCAATACTATCGTTAATTGCTTTAAAAACGTGTGAGCGGTGTTCGAAAGGAGGACTTGGAACTCTTTCAAAATCTAATAAGGTAGTTAATGCAGGCCAATATTCTTCACTTAATATGGCTTGTTGGATTTCTGGTTTTAGCTTTTTAAAATTTGAGGTTATTTCCAAATGAATTCCTACTTTCTTTTATTTTAAAGAATTGTAGTAGCTATCTTCTTCATTATAAGCTTTAAGCTAAAAGATGAATAAAAATTTGTATGTAGATACTATTTTAAAAGATAGATATATAAAAAAGAAAGACTTAGGATCAGCAATTCCCTTGCTACTCTTGACTTTAGACATTTTATTTCTAAAGAAAACAGAACTTTGATTTCTACTTTCCTAAGAATACATAAAGATAAATAATCTATTCATATAAAAACAGAAAATCAAAAGCAAAAAATCTAATTATTTGCTAATTATTCATAAGTTTAGTTATCTACAAGTATAGTTCTGTTTTTGTATGAAATATGACTCTAATTATCCCAGATAGTCACAAAAGTTTATTTATAATTTCTGTTTTTATACGATTTAAATTTAAATCTAAAATTAG